>JANNGV010000543.1:0-6219 GCA_031404055.1 Chloracidobacterium sp. | reverse complement strand
GGGTGGGTGACGAGATCGACGGCGAAAAGGCAGCGGCGGCGGTCAAAGCGCTGTACGCCACGGGATTTTTTTCCGATGTTCGCCTTGAGCAAGATGGCAACGCCAAAACACGTGCAGATCAATGCCTTTTCGCCGCCGAATTCCTCGAGCATATGGGAGCGGTAATCGGAAAGAGCATCCTTCAATGCGTTAAGGACGACATCTGCACACTGTTTTCGGGCTTGAGGGAATTCTTCAAGCTCGTCCGTTAAAATACCTACATATTCATCGTGACCGAGTCCGTGCAAGTCCGTAAGCTGTTTACCGACAAGCATTTCGGCAATCGTGTCAGCCGCCGCGATCATATAGCCGCAGCCATTTGTATGAAACTTAGCATCGCGAATTACTTTTGTTTTATTTTCGATCTCAAGCGAAATCCGCACGAATGAACCGCATTCGAAGCTTGCACTCGTCCCGACGGCATTCGCCCTGTCGGCTCGGCCCGCGGTTTGCGGTGAGCGAAATCGTGCATTTACCTTCGGCGGATAGAATGTCATCAGGTAAAAAGTAGAAAGTAAAAAGGTAAAAGTAAAGAGGCGGCCCACATCTACATTTAGTTGTGAACACATTCAGCCGTTTTGTGTAAAATAATACCGATGAATCGATCTTACATTTTCCTTTTCACTTTTTCCTTTTTACTTGTTTCTTGCCGTCCGGCAGCCGCTCCGGTTGTCGTTGGTAACAAACCGATATCGATCAACGACGTTCCGTTAAAAGATGCTCAGGCAAGGCCGCTCAAGCCCATCGCCGAGATGAGTTGGACGGGTTTTGAAGGAAATGTGCAGAAACTGAAGGATTATCGCGGCAAGGTCGTGATTCTCGACTTTTGGGCGACATATTGTCCGCCGTGCATCGAAGAAATACCGCATCTTAAGGCCTTGCAGGCAAAACACGGGCCGGATCACCTTCTCGTAGTTGGCCTTCATGTCGGCGGCGACGAGGACAAACCGAAGGTGCCCGAATTCGTGGAAAGGCTGAAGATCACATATTCGCTCGCTTATCCCGAAGACGCCCTGACATCATTCATTTTCGGGGCTGAAACCGCAATCCCGCAAACCGCGATATTTGACCGCCAGGGCCAATTGGTGAAAAAGATCGTCGGATTTAACGACCAGATCAAAGCCGAATTGGATGAAACGGTAGAAACGGCTGTGCGCTCAAATGATCAAAAGCAATAAGGTGGCCGACCGTAGCGAACGGATGCGGACGGTCGAACAGGTTTCGGCGGGCGGCGTTGCCTTTCGTGAAATTGACGGCCGCATCGAGATCGCTATCATTCTGACGAATCCCGAGCGCCGCTGGCAACTGCCGAAAGGTATGATCGACGCCGGCGAATCGGCCGAGCAGGCGGCCGTCCGCGAGGTCCGCGAGGAAGCCGGAATCGATACCAACCTCATCGCCCCGCTCGACATAACCGAATATTGGTTCTCCGCCGAACGAAACGGTGAGCGTACACGCCTGCACAAGTTCGTACACTGGTTTCTAATGCGGTACCGTTCCGGCAATGTTGAAGACCACGACCACGAAGTAATCGAAGCCCGCTGGGAGGCCGTCGAAACAGCACTGGAAATGCTTGTGTTCAAGAACGAACGTGATGTGGTGGAAAAGGCTGTCAACACTATAACGCTCCTTTGATCGTATCGGATCTGGATTAATATCTATTTGAACCCTTAAATTTGTGATATTATTTTGTTGTTATGAAGACTAAAGCAGGCGACAAATATGGCAATCAAAACGGAGCACTGGATTACTCGCACCTTCCGCGTGCCCGTGATTTCAAGCTGCCGAAGAAAATCTCGCCTGAATTAAAAGCTGCGATGGACGCGACACAGGATGCAATGGAGGCTTTGCATCTTGAAGAAAAGAAATATGGCAAAAAGTCCCGTATTTGATACCTCTGTTTTTTCACCCTACTACAAGAAAATTAAACCTCAAATCTCGTCGGCTTTGTTTCCGTCTATTGTCTTTTATGAATTGACGGCGACGAGCATCAACGAAGGCACTCTCAAACAATATGAAATCTGGCGTCAGACACTAGGGAAAATTGACCGCATTTTAACGCCGACCGCTACTGATTGGTGGGAAATAGCAAAATCCATCCGCCGCCTTTATCTAAAGAAAACTGCACCGATCAGCAAACTCCGCACTTTACAGAACGACGCTCTTATCGCTCGTCTCGCCGTGAAAAACGGCGGGTTCGTTGTTAACATGGATGTCGACGACTTCGAGATCATTAAACGCGAGATGCCGAAGCTGGAAGTAGTGTCGGCTGATTATTTTTTTAGTTAGCTTATGCGTGATATTCCTGTAGGTAACGGACGGTTGCTCGTCAATTTTGACGACAAATATCAGATCCGCGATATTTATTTTCCGCATGTCGGGCAGGAGAATCATTCCGAAGGCTTCCCGTTCAGGTTTGGACTGTGGGCCGATGGTGAATTTTCGTGGGTATCGTCGGAGGATTGGGTGAGAAAGCTATGCTATCTTCCGCAAACGCTCGTAACGGACGTCACTTTGTCGAACGAAAAGCTCGGCATCGAGATCATTTCGAATGACACGGTTGCCAGCCACGACAACATTTTTCTACGAAAGGTCCGCGTCAGGAATCTTCGCGACTCGGAACGAAATATACGTATATTTCTGCATCATGATTTCAGGATTTACGAAAACAAGGTCGGCGACACGGCGTTTTACGACCCGGAAACGCTCGCTTTAATCCATTATAAAAAGCACCGCTATTTTTTGATCAATACCGAGCCGCATTTCAGTGCATTCGCGACGGGCCGCAAGGCATTTCGCGATCAGGAAGGCACTTGGCGCGATGCCGAGGACGGCCAACTTCGCGGTGGCCCGATCACCGAGGGCTCGGTGGATTCGACAATCGGTGTTTATGCTTCGCTGGAACCAACGGGAACATTTGAGTTTTTTTACTGGATCGTCGCCGGCATTTCTTATGACGATGTTTCGAAACTAAACGCCCACACGCTTAGGCGCGGACCGCAGAATTATATCGATCACACCGAAAATTACTGGCGGGTCTGGGTTGAGAAAAACGCGACCGATTTTCAGGGACTTTCGCCGAAGATCGTCGAAATGTACAAGCGATCGCTTCTGATCGTTCATACGCAAATCGACCGCGATGGCGCGATTCTCGCGGCAAACGACTCGGATGTTACCGAACGGGCGACCGACCATTACAGCTATCTATGGACACGCGACGGCGCGTTTGTTGCAAACGCGCTCGACCTCGCCGGATATGCTCACATTACACGCAAATTTTTCGACTTCTGCAGTAATCTGGTTCATCCCAGCGGCTATTTTTTACAAAAATACAACTCGGACGGAACTGTCGCTTCCGGCTGGCACGCGGCATGGGATGTTGAGGGGAGCAAACAGCTTGTGCCGATTCAGGAAGATGAGACGGCCTTGGTTCTGTGGGCTTTATGGCAGCATTACGACAAATACCGCGACCTTGAATTTGCATACCGGCTATATCGGAAGGTGGTCGTCATCTGCGCCGATTTTATGGTCGATTTTCGCGATCCTGAATTAAAGCTCCCGAAAGCAAGCTGGAATCTGTGGGAAGACCGCCGAGGGATTCACACCTTTACCTGCTCGACGGTAGTCGCGGGGTTGCGTGCGGCCTCAAATTTCGCTCGTCTTTTTGCAGAGAATGAACGTGCGGAAAGATATCAGGCCGCTGCCGACGAGATCGTCGAGGCAATGTCCGAACATCTCTACAGCGAAGAGCTCGGGCGATTTATTCGCTCCATGCAGATAAACGGCGACGATTCTTTTACAGCGGATACGACGATCGACGCGTCACTATTCGGTGCGTTTTATTTCGGCTGCTATGCGCCCGATGACGAAAAAGTCGTGAATACGATGAAGGAGATCGAACAGAGTCTTGCCGCGGGCGGCGGCATCGCACGTTTTCAAAACGATTCTTACATGCGCATTTCAGAGCAGGCCACGGGCAACCCGTGGTTCATATGCACGCTGTGGCTAGCGGATTATTACATCGCGGTGGCAAAAACGGCTGAAGAACTGGGTAAGGCTTTGAAAATCATCGAATGGACGGCCGATCACGCCCTGCCCTCTGGCGTTCTGGCCGAGCAAATGAATCCGCTAACCGGTGAACCTGTCTCAGTGTCACCGCTGACGTGGTCGCATTCAACTTTCGTCGCAACGGTTATGAATTACCTGACAAAACTTCGTCAAATTTCAAATTAGGAGTAAAATATTCCCAGAGGTATTCATATGGAGAAAATTGTAGATGCGACTTACGACGGAGAGGTGGTCCGTTTCGACGAGCCGGTAAATCTTGCGAGCAATACTAAGGTTAAAGTTTTAATCGATCAGCCCGACGACAAGCTGAAATTGAAGTTCACAAAGAAAAAAAAGGGCGGCAAACCTTATGCTTTTCTCCACTATTTGGCGTCGTTGAATCTCGACGGCCCGAGCGATTTCTCCGCGAATTTGGACGATTACCTGTATCACGGCAAGCCTTTTCCGGATGAAAAATAGTTACTTTTTGGACACGTCGTATTCAATTGCACTCTCGATTGCGGGCGATGAGTTCCATAAAATTGCTTTACGATTGAATAAGAGGCTGATAGCGGACAACGCTCAGATCGTAACTTCGCAGGCGGTCGTTTTGGAAATCGGCAACGGACTCTCACGCCAGCGATTTAGGCGTTTTGCGGTTGAGGCCCTTGAACTTTTAGAACGCTCACCAAATATTAAAGTAGTTTCTCTTTCAGACGGACTTATCGCCGAGGCGTTTGCCCTTTTCCGAGATCGAATGGAGAGCCTGGTCGATTGCACGTCAATCATTATAATGCAAAATCTCGGAATAGAATCCGCACTAACCACCGACGAGCATTTTGTCCAAGCCGGTTTTCGGGCATTATTACGAGAAGACTAATTTTAGATGAGAAAAGCAAAAATCCTGGCCACACTCGGCCCTGCCTCAAACAACCAGGCAACAATAGAAAAGCTTATCGAAGCGGGCGTCAGCGCGGTTCGGATCAATATGTCGCACGGCTCGCACGGAGAGCACGAGGCAAATATCGAACGTGCCCGTGCCGCGGCCTTTAAGCTAAAGCGCGCGCTTTCAATCCTGGTCGATCTCTCCGGGCCGAAGATCCGCACGCGAAACTTGAAGGACGCCGCTCCAGTCGAATTAAAGGTTGGCGAGCTTTTCACCATTACCACCCGCGAGGTCGTTGGCAATCAGCACGAAGTTTCAACTAACTTTAGCCATCTTCCCGAAGTCGTCGAAGCCGGTACGCGCATTTTGGTTGATGACGGCGCAATCGAGCTGTTAGTCGAATCGGAAACGGACACCGACGTTATCTGCCGCGTTGTCGTGGGCGGCTGGCTTAAGGAACGCAAGGGCATCAATCTTCCGAATACGCCGCTCCCAATCCCGTCGATGACGGAAAAAGATCACGCCGACCTGATCTGGGCTATGAAGCAGAATGTGGATTACATTGCCCTTTCATTTGTACGCAAAGCCGAAGACTGCCGCCAGGTTAAGGACCTGATAAAACAGCTTAACACTCGTACAATGGGGCGTGCCCTGCTGGTTGCGAAGATCGAAATGGCCGAGGCGATCGAAAATCTGGACGCTATTATTGCTGAAACCGACGGCGTCATGGTCGCACGCGGCGACCTCGGCGTTGAAACAAGCGTCGAACTGGTGCCGGTTTACCAAAAGCGGATTATCGAAAAAGCCGTGGCTAACGATAAATTCGTGATTACCGCAACGCAGATGCTCCAATCGATGATAGATAGCCCAAGCCCGACGAGGGCGGAAGCTTCGGATATCGCGAACGCCGTTTGGGACGGCAGCGATGCCGTTATGCTCTCGGCTGAAACGGCGTCGGGCAGCTATCCGGTCGAAGCCGTTCGTACGATGGGCCGGATCATCGACGCCGCCGAAACCGTTAAGCCTGAACAGCTTAGGAAGCCGATAAAGTTCTCACAGCCACCATCGGGCCGCACCAGCCAGGCATTGTGCAAGGCCGCCGCTTACGCCGCTAAGGAAATGATCACCGAAAAGGTCGCTGTTTTTACGGAATCAGGCTTGATGGCCCGGCGGCTCTCGACCGTTCGTTCGGGCCTCCAGACTTTCGGGTTGACCAACTCCCGCGACGCATGCAACCAACTAGCCCT
>JANNGV010000542.1:0-1971 GCA_031404055.1 Chloracidobacterium sp. | reverse complement strand
TAGATCCTCTCGGAGGTGAGGATGAAGACAACCTGGACGATCTTATTGCCTCATGGGAAACGGCCGAAGAGGAGATCAAAGCGGAGAATGTGGCTGACGTAGCCGTTACTTCCACTGACGCAGACGATGCGGATCTCAACGTCACGACCGCGTTCCTTGCGGACCGTCAAAGGAAGGCGTTCGAGCCGCGACCGGGCGAAGCGGGCATCCGTCCCGATGGGCTGGTTGTCCCAAAGGAATTGTTCGGCGACGGCGTGATCAAGCAAAAATCGAAGCTGCGCGATATGAACGCTACTGGCTACCAGCAGCCGTTGGATTTTGCCGATCTGGCCGCGAAACGTATGAACCGCGATCTGATCGAGATGCCGATGGCAACGAAAAGTTTTTACCTGGATGTCGGCGGTTCAGCTCAGGATTCGCCGTTCACGTCCTTTGCCTTTCCCGATAGCAGAAGCGAGATTGTAAACGGCCATCCGAAATTCAGCTCGCTTGCACGACTCGCCGAAAATTTTGCAGGCAAAAAGTACGATTTGAACAGCGCGTCCGACCGAAAGCAAATGCGAATGCGTCTGCTGCGAATGTTTCAGCCGCGTGCCAAGCCTATTCTAAAGGAATTGGCTGATGCGTATTTCGGGAAATTTGCCCGCCCGTTGCGCGTGACCTCTCTGACGCGTTCGATGGATTACCAGATTCTGCTGAATGCCGGCAACGCTAACTCGTTCAAAGTTCGTGGCGAAGGCTCGCTCCCGCCGCATACGTCCGGCTGCGCATTCGATCTTGCACGCAAACACATGCCCGCCGAAGAGCAGAATTTCGTCATGGCCAAACTCGCCCAAATGGAACGCGATGGCAAGCTAGACGCCCTTATCGAATACGGAGTGAACGCCTGTTTCCACGTGTTCATCTACAACGACGGTAAGGCTCCCAAAATGTAGCAGCACCACGGCCATACCGGATTAGTGCCCCTGTTTAGTAAAACCAAACGGCCTAGACAATTACACTTGCCCAAGCCGTTTGATTGTTCTCATTACCGTGTCACTCAATCAAATGTTTGTTTTTAGCAAACCATGCTTTCCACGGAGCAACTTCTAAGTCGTTGATTAAACCGTTCGGAAGTCGTGGCGGATTTTCAATTATTTCACCCAATTGGCGCATAACCATAAATGCTTTTGGGCGAATGATAAGGTCATCGACGCTTTTGTCTCGGTTAGTCATATCATCGAGCAACTCGTAAAGCTTGCGATAGGCTTGCTTGCCGCCGATACGCGCCAACTTTGCAATTGCCGTATCTTGCACCCAAATTTCATCGTCATTAAGTTCCGCTAGGATCTCAGAAAATGCTTCCATATCACCAAGCTTTGCGAGAGCGATGTGCGCTTGAGATCCAGCACTACCGATGCTTATTCGGCTCTCTCTCTCTACCGCTAAAACTTTGAGATGCGGTTTCAGGGCTGGGTCGCCGGTCTTGGTAGCTTCGGCGATAAGATCGCCCATCGAGACGTTAACCTTTCCTCGAAGTGCTTTAGCCGCTGGCGAAAGCTCGAGAATCGCTTCTAACGCCGCCGTTTTGAGTCGTTGTTTTGCGCTGCGCTCTCTCGCCATCCGCGATGATTCCGGGTCTTGTGCGAAAGCTGTGATTGTTAGCAACATACTAATAGCAAACAATAAAAAAATCGTCTTTTTCATTTTCATAATCTCCCTTTAGTTTATTGGATGAACGAATCTCCAGTCCGGTAAGCGAATGCGACACTGGTTAATTGTTCCAAATTTGTAAGCGTAATACATCAAATCAGGGTGATAGTCGGTCGCCAACTCACTTTCTGATGTGTGTCGTGCTCCGAGTGCATGCCCAATTTCATGTGCCACCGTATAGTTTGTTCCTCCGTCCGTGAGACTTAATGGTGCAAACCAAGTATGCGGAGTGCCAAGATCGGCAAGAGCCCTAACACCCACTTCGTCGAACTCCATACC
>JANNGV010000541.1:0-2698 GCA_031404055.1 Chloracidobacterium sp. | reverse complement strand
GTCGAAGTATTCGCGGATCTTCGCGACGGCCTTTGCCCGCATGCGGATATTGTGCTGCAATTGCGGCCGTCGCAGGTCGAGGTAACGGTATTTGAGCCGCGTGTCCTCGGCAGCGAGGTTTTCGGACCCGGCGACCTCAAGTTGAAACGGCGGCACCTTCGCGTCGTTAAGGATCAGAATTTCTAAGACTTTGACCTCAATATCGCCCGTCGCAAGCTTTGTGTTGTGTGTGCCCTCGGCACGGGTAACAACTTCGCCCTTGACGGCAATAACGAACTCGCCACGCAGATTCTTGGCCTTCGCGTGGGCCCCGGCGGCATCCTCTTCGCTGACGACGACCTGCGTAATACCTTCGCGGTCTCGGAGGTCGATAAACGTAAAAACGCCAAAGTCACGCTTCTTGGCGACCCAGCCCATCAACACAACCTGTTTGGTTACGTCGCTTTCGCGAAGTTCACCACAGGTATGTGTTCGTTCCAAACTTCCGAGTGTGTCTAACATAAAGAATTTTTTGCCCGCGAATAACGCGAATGAACGCGAATAAGAAAAAATTAGTCGTCGTCGACTTTGCTGGCGAGAACTTCGTAAACGGTTCCGACAGAGGGACTTCGTTTGTTGTTCGCCAATCTCTCGTACGCAAGCTTTGGAAATTGACCAAAGTTAACGAGAATGCCCAACTCGAATCCAGTCGCATGCAGGTAGTTGATTGTCTGCGCCCTATGGGCGTGAGTAAGGACCGCAACAGATTTGATTTCAACAATGATCTTTCCAAAACAAATAAAGTCAGGAACGAAATACTGAGCGAGCGGGATATTTTTGTAAGCCATCGGTATCGACGGCTGAGCGGCAAACGGTAATCCCTGCAATGTAAATTCATGATGCAGACATTCCTGATACACCGGTTCCGTGAACCCGAAGCCCTTTTGATTATAAACCTCAAAGCAGGCCCCGATGATCCGAAAGCTCTCATCCTTGTAGATAATTTCATCCATTCGCTTTCTCTTATTCGCGTCCATTAGCGTTATTCGCGGGCAAAAAAATAAAACGCCTTTCGGTTTACAATAAACAAAAGGCGGAGCGTCACGAATTAACACTCTCGCCAATCAATTATTATCGTCGTTAAACCGAACTGCGTTCATACAAAAAAGCTAAAAATAGAACCGGGCAAAATAATACAGGATTGGCGCATTGAAAAGCAAACTGTCCAATCTGTCGAGCAGGCCGCCGTGGCCGGGGAGGATGGTGGCGGAGTCTTTTGTTTTTGAGCCGCGTTTCATTGCGCTTTCGGCGAGGTCGCCTAACACGCCGACAATGGCCATTACGACGGCGAGGGGGATCGAGAAGTGATGTGGCAGTTCGGAAAAGAACGTCAGCGTGCACAGGGCGGCGAAACCTGCGGCGGCAAGAATGCCTCCGATCAGGCCTTCGACGGTCTTGCCCGGTGAGATTTTTGGTGCGAGTTTGCGTTTGCCGAGCGCGCGCCCCGCAAAGTAGGCACCGGAGTCGGATCCGAACATAATGATGAAGAAATAGAGAAGCAGGTCGGTAGAAAGACCGGGAACGTTCTCAAACCCAACACGGGTTGCGATCAGGAATCCGCCCAGAAACACGACGTATAGTACGCCTAGCATCGTGACGCCAATGCCGGTCAGCATCTTTGAGAAATCGACCTGAAAGCGAAACGTCTGCGAAACGAGTACCGCCATAATGAACAAGGCCATAGTCGCCAGCAAAAGATCAGGGGCCTTTGTCGGGGCATCAAATACGAACGCGACGAACAATGCAACCGCTCCAAGATAGCCAATGGCAGCGTCCGCCTTTAGTTCAAGCTTTTTTGTGAGCGAATAGAATTCGAACAATCCCGCAGCCAGAGCCAACCCAGCTATGACGACAAATATCCACACCGTCCCGTCAACGTACCAAGGCAAAATTATGGAGGCAATTAGGATCGGAAGGGCAATTGCGGCTGTTAGAAGACGTGTTTTCATAGGTATTTTTACCACGGAGACACGGAGACACGGCGGAGAAAGAAAAATGGAAAATGGAAAATGGACAATTTTAAGGTTCTATTTCTTTATTATCCGTTATCAATTCTCCATTTTCAATCGATTTCTCTGCGTCTCCGTGTCTCTGTGGTTACTTCACTCCCCCAAAGCGGCGGTCGCGTTTTTGGTAATCGAGGATAGCTTCGAAGATCTCTTTTCGGCGAAAATCGGGGAACAGGGTCGGCGTCACAAAAATCTCGCTGTACGCCAGTTGCCACAACAGAAAATTCGATATCCGCATCTCGCCACTTGTGCGAATCAGAAGATCAACGTCCGGCAGGCCATGTGTGTAAAGATTTTGCTCGATGTGCTCCTCGCGAAGATGGTCGAGCGAAATACCGTTGTTTACGGCGGCTGCAACGGCTTTTTTACACGCTTCAAGAATTTCGGCGCGGCCGCCATAATTTAGCGCGACGCTCAGGACCGTTCCCGTGTTTGCGGCAGTCTGCTCCATCGCCCACGCGATCTCCTTTTGCACGTCCGGCGAAAGGCCGGCTATGTCGCCGATGGCCTGAAAGCGAATATTGTTTTCGCTAACTTCGCGAAGCTCGCTGCGTAGATAACTCTTGAGCATCGACATCAGACCGGAGACTTCAGCCTTTGGGCGTTTCCAATTTTCGGTCGAAAAGGCGTAGAGCGTGACGGCTTCGATC
>JANNGV010000540.1:0-2231 GCA_031404055.1 Chloracidobacterium sp. | reverse complement strand
ATTACGACTCGACGTGGGATGAATACAAGCAAAAGTATCTGTCGAAATAGAGGCTTCTAATTTGTGTTGCATGGAGGAAATCGAGGCTTTCTCTGTGGCCTTCGTGAGTTTCGCTTAGTACTCTTTGTGATAAAACTCTTTTTTTTAACGCAAAGACCACCAAGCGAAGAACACAAAGATAACAAAGGGGAAACAGATTGTTTTTCGACAACATAGAATTAAGACAAGAGAGTCCAAGGAGCCTCCTGGACATTATTTGCCGGATTCGATAACTTACTTGTCTGGAGTTGCCTAAGCAACACGCGTAAAGGCGTAACTCTGAACAAAATGCTGAGGTGGCGTAATTGGCAGCCGCGCTAGACTTAGGATCTAGTGCCGAAAGGCGTGCGAGTTCGAGTCTCGCCCTCAGTACCATTTAACAGTTGTCAGTCGCCTGTTGTCAGTTGTCAGTTTTTTTGACAACCTTTACTGACGACCGACAACGGGGTACTGACATCCGCCCTTCATTCGACATTTCTTCGCCGCTTCGCTATCCTTTTTTCAATGATCCGAGTGGATTTTGAATCTTAAATGAAAACAGAGCTGATAGAAGTTTCTCCGACCCAAAAGGAGATCAAGATCGAGGTTGATGCCGAAGCGATTAAGGACGTTTACGCGAAGGTAAGCCAGAAATATGCCAAGGGAGCGAATATTCCCGGATTTCGCAAAGGGTTCGCTCCGCTTGATATTGTGCGGCTCCGGTATAAAGAAGAGATCAAGAACGATGTGCTTCAGCAGGTTTTGCCGTCAAAAGTGGCCGAGGCGATTCAGGAACATTCGCTGCAGCCGCTGGCCGAGCCGCATTTGCATATAGATGACGCCGAAAACGTTGTAGTCAATGGCTCTAAGCCGATCGGACTGCATGTCCACGTCGAGGTGATGCCCGAAATCCCGGCACCGAAGTACAAGGACCTGGAAGTTACCCGCAGGCGAAGGCCGGTCGAAGATACGGAAGTCGAAAGCCTGATTGAGAATCGTCTAAAGGAGCATGCTGCTCTGATTCCGGTAGAAAATCGCAAATCGAAGGTCGGGGATACGGTAATTGCCGATCTCGCCGGTACTTTTGACGACGATCCGGATGGCGAGCCGATTACTGCGGACAATCTAGAAGTGGTGCTCGGCGATGAAGTGATAGAAAAAGCCTTTACTGAAAACCTCGTTGGCGTTACGCCGGACGAAGATAAGGAGTTTACCGTCTCTTATCCGCAGGATTTCTCGTCGGCCGCTCTTGCCGGGAAAACTTTGCATTATAAGGCTAAAGTTAAATCCGTCGGGACAATGGAAGTTCCGGAGATGAACGACGAGTGGGCAAAAAGCCTTGACGAAGGTTATGAATCGCTGGCTGATCTGCGAACAAAATTGAAAACGGATCTCGAATCATACGCCGATTCCGACGCTGATGCACGGGTTAGAAACGACGCGATCGCGAAATTGATCGAGGAAAACGCGTTTGAAGTTCCGGGCACGCTTATTGAAAATCAGGCCCGCAACTTATTGAACAATTTTGCCCAGGACCTGCAGCAGCGTGGCGTCGATCTTAACAAGGTCGAGAATGATTTTGTGACGATGGCCTTTGAACAGATGAAATCGCAGGCTGAAAGGGACGTTCGCGGTGCAATGCTGCTCGAAAAGATCGCCGAGGCAGAAAACGTGGATGTCACGGACGCCGAGATCAACAATGAAATCGGTAAGCTTGCCGAGCATTATCGAACGACTTCTGACGAGATTCGGGCTTCGCTCGAAAAACAGGGCGGAACAGGTACGATCCAAAATACTTTGCGAACGCGTAAGTCAATCGAGGCAATGATCGCGAAGGCCAAGGTTGTCGAAGGCGAATGGATCGATGAAGCTGCCGTTGCGGAAGCTGGCAACGAAAAACCGAAACAGTCGGCAAAATCAAAATCGGCGGAACCGAAAGAAGCTAAGAAAAAGACAGCCAAGTCGAAAGCTTAGCTAACCGTGCTAGTTTAGAGGCGGGCTTGCCCGCCCCGTGACGGCAAGCCGTCGTCTAAACGATTGGCCTTATTTTGAAAACAGAATTGGCACCCGGACCGCTTGCATTTTCAAACGAAAAGTGTAAAATCGGAATCCGACTTGGCAATAGCCTTAGAATCAACGACTTATAGCCGCCCAATTCACCCATTACTTAAACTGACATTTTATCGAGAGAAATAATATGGCTTTAGTACCAA
>JANNGV010000539.1:0-2783 GCA_031404055.1 Chloracidobacterium sp. | reverse complement strand
CGATAAGATCATTGACAACTGCTGCATGCAACTCGTAATGCGGCCCGAACAGTTCGACATAATGGTGATGGAAAATCTCTATGGAGACATCGTTTCCGACCTGTGCGCAGGGTTGATCGGGGGCCTCGGCCTCGCGCCCGGTGCCAATATAGGCGAACGCGGCGCGGTCTTCGAAGCCGTCCACGGCTCGGCTCCCGACATCGCCGGACAGGGAATCGCCAACCCGACTGCTCTACTTATGTCCGCAATCGTCATGCTTCGCTATATCGGTGAAAAGGAAGCCGGTCAAAAGGTCGAAGACGCAATGATGGCCGTTTTTGCTGAAGGAAAGGTCCGTACAAAAGACCTCGGCGGCACCGCCAAAACAAACGAATTCGCAAGAGCAATAGTCGAAAAAATCGAGGCCGCCTAGGCTCCCCTCCTGTTTTAGGAGTGTGGCAGCGGCTTCCGCTTACGGGTTGGTTGATCTGTAAAATAATTCCTTTTTCCTTCTCGTTCCCTCCCGTTCCTCTTCGTCCGTGGTTAATCCTTTCCACCGAACAAATGAACAAGCAGGAACAATATGAACAAGAAACGTGCAACGCTCTACCCCCAAAAACCTTCAAACAGTCCAGCCTGGGAGCTAATAAAATGAGAACCATACTTTCGACCCTTATTCTCACCCTCGCGTTTGGCATTATCCTGAACGCCGAAGCAAAAACCAGCGAAGTTAAGCTCCGCTTGGCCCAGGAAAAAAGTGCCCCCCGCACAGCCATCAAGATCAAATTCCTAAGCGTAATCGAAGACTCCCGCTGCCCCGAAGGCGTAAACTGCATCTGGGCCGGCGTCGCCAAAATAAAGATTCAACTCCGCAAAGCCGGCAAATCCGCTCAAATGTTCGAGCTAAACACCAACCAGATGGACAAGTCCATCAACTTCGAAGGCCACCAGATAAAACTCGCCGCCGTGACCCCTTACCCAAAATCCGGCACCGCCACCAACGCCTCGTCGTACTCCGCGACGCTGACCATCACAAAGCTGACAAAATAAAATTGTCAGAACCGGGAGCGGTAGCGACCGGCCTCTTCAAGCTCCCCTCCTGGTTTGAGGAGGGTGGCAGCCGCTTCGGCTGACGGGGTAGTGGGAGCGGAAGGGGTGGTTCTCTCTTTCTTGCAGAAGCCCGCACGAAGTAAGGTGAAGTCACAAACCTCTCCCTCGGCTGCCTCCGCGTTTGAAGTGATTTTATCGAGGAGATCGCTGAAAAAAGGTGGTTCTTCTGAGATTCGCACCACAACATTGGTACGTCAACGGAAAGTACGGATTAGCCGCTGAAGTAGAATAAACAGAAGTTTTTCCATACAATTGAGGGCTTATGACAATTGATGAACAGCTCGCGTATCTAAAGAAAGGCACGGTCGATGTAATTCGCGAGGAAGATTTGCGCAAGAAGCTTGAACGGTCGGCGAAGACCGGGAAGCCTTTGCGCGTGAAGCTAGGGCTTGATCCGACGGCGCCGGATATTCATGTTGGGCATACGGTTGTCATACGCAAGCTGAAGGCGTTTCAGGAACTGGGGCATACGGTCATTTTTTTGATCGGCGATTTTACCGGGATGATCGGCGATCCGTCGGGGAAGAACGTGACGCGTCCGCCGCTTCTCCGGGAAGAAATAAACGCGAATGCTGAGACCTACAAGGCTCAGATGTTCAAGCTGCTCGATCCGGACAAGACCGAGCTAAGGTTCAACGGCGAGTGGATGGACAGGTTCGGAGCGGCTGATTTTATAAAGCTGTGTGCGAAAACGACCGTAAAACAGATACTCGAACGAGACGATTTTACAAAGCGGATGGCCGACGAAAAGCCCATTTCGCTGCACGAACTGCTGTATCCATTGGTTCAGGGCTACGATTCGGTCGCCCTCGAAGCCGACGTTGAACTCGGGGGAACGGACCAGAAGTTTAACCTTCTTATGGGCCGGAATTTACAACGCGAGTACGCGCAGGAGCCGCAAGTCATCATCACGACACCGCTGCTTGAAGGGCTGGACGGCGTTAACAAAATGTCAAAATCGCTGCACAACTACATCGGGATCGACGAATCGCCGAATGAGATGTTCGGCAAGGTCATGTCGATCTCCGATGACCTGATGTGGAGCTATTACGAACTGCTGACTGACGCGACGGTTGATGACATCAACGCCCTAAAATTCAAAAGCGAAGCGGAGGCCGAAAATCCGCGCGATCTGAAGGTAAACCTGGCAAAGCAGATCATCAAGGATTTCCATTCCTGGGAAGCCGCCGAGAATGCCGAGGAGGAATTCAACCGCCGGTTTGTGAAAAAGAAGGTTCCCGATGAGATCGAGGAACGCGAGGTCGCTTCCCAAATTTATAAACTGTCTGATTTGATCGCGTTAACAGGACTCGCAGCCTCGAAAGGTGAAGCGAAACGCTTGATCGAACAAGGCGGCGTTAAGATCAATGGCGAAAAAGCTACATCCGCTGCCGCCGAAATCGACATAAAATCCGGCGAGACGATCTTGCTGCAGATCGGCAAGCTCAGATTCCTGCGGGTAAAAGGAAATTGACGTTCCTGCTGTTCCTTCTTGTTCATCTTCTTCCGTGGTAAGGATTTAAAACCAATGACCGAGTAAGACGAACGAGAACCGAACAAGAGGAATAAAGAAGGACGATTTTGCCGGATTAAGGCAAAATCAAATCAATTCCTTACACCAATAGAGTCAATCCCTTCATCACGAATTCTTGTACTATCCGATCCTTGCGTTTATACTTACAACTGACTGATGA
>JANNGV010000538.1:0-3047 GCA_031404055.1 Chloracidobacterium sp. | reverse complement strand
AGGGACACTGATTAATAGACAAGCAATGAACAGCGGTTTCAGTCGCTCAGGACCCAACCACATAAGGAAGATTCGGAGGTGTGATGGAGCACCGACACCGGACATTCTCGATGATATTCTGCAAATTATAGGTATAAAGTTCGCGGTGTTATAAGCGATCTTAATGACAACCAGTAGGTCGGGATGGGAGATTCGTTAAGCTTAACGGGGGGGGGGGCGATTCTCGCCCTGTTCCAGCCGCTACACATTAAACTATTGGTCTATACCGGAATTCAAAGGAGAAATTTATGAAATCGAAAGTTGGGTTATGGATCGATCATGAAAAGGCCGTGATAGTGTTTGTCTCGCGCGACGCTCATGAGCAGAGTGAGGTCGATTCCGACATTAAAAGTCATCACCGCCAGTCGAGGGCGTCGATGCAGGGTGATGATATACGCCAAAATCAGGAGACGGAACACCTGAATAAGTATTACGACGAGGTCGTCGCTATGATTCGTGAAACCGAATTGGCATTTATATTCGGTCCCGGAGAGGCAAAGGGCGAGTTTGAAAAACGATTGGAGCATGCCCGCTACAAGGGAAGAGTGGTGGGTGTGGAACCGGCCGATCACATGACCGATCCGCAGATCATAGCAAAAGTCCGGGACCACTATTTTGACCAGCTTAAAGCAAAGTATTTGGCTGTTTCCAGCGAATAACTTTGCTGTAACTTCAAGAAACGAGGGAGATAAACGAATGGACGGCCCAAGAAATAATTATTGGCTTAACGCGGGTGCCGCTCTCGCAATTGGACTGGTATTGTCGTCGATCATTTTCGGATGGTTTTTTTCTAAAACTAAGAAAAGCGACGACTTGATTACGGTCACGGGTTCCGCAAAAAAACGTATCAAGTCAGACCTTGTCGTATGGAATGCCGGCGTAACCTACCAGGCCCCAAAATTGGCCGACGCATATCGTTCACTCTCGGAAAACGTACCGCGCGTGAAGCAGTATTTGATAAGTAAGGGTATCGCGGAAAATCAAATTACAATTTCTTCCATTTCGACGACGACTTTAAAGAGACAGGACGCTAACGGGGCGGAGACGTCGGAAATTACTGGCTACTCTCTCAGACAACAGTTGGAAGTCAGGTCGAACGATGTTGATAAGATCGCGCAGATCGCCCGTGAGGCAACGGAATTAATCAATCAGGACATCTTGATCGAATCAAATCCTCCACAGTACCTCTACACGCAGTTAGGAGATTTGAACATTGAAATGCTTGGGGAAGCTGCAAAAGATGCCAAAATACGAGCCGAAAAGATTGCGGCGAGCACCGGAAACAAAATCGGCACGGTTCGCTCAGCCCGAATGGGCGTTCTGCAAATCACAGCCGCCGATTCTACCGAGGTTTCCGACGCGGGCATCAGTGACACATCCTCGATCGATAAGGATATGACAGCGGTGGTAAATATTGGCTTTGCGGTTGAGTAAAGTCGCAAGTAAGGGAAAGTCGCTTTACCCCCCTTTCACATTCGCCCTTCTTTCCGCCCTCATTACTCAGGCGTCCGACGCGAAATTGCAATTGTCGACTAAAGAAAACAGAAGAACCTTTAATGTTCAATGATAGATAGATTGAGTCAGGACGAATCACAAAGCCTTTTGAGTCGGCAATTCGTAGCCCGCCTTGGATGTGTGCTTGAGAGCGGAGAGCCGTATGTAGTTCCTGTAAATTATCTGCTCAAAGACGGCTGTATCTTCATCCATTCATTGCCCGGATTGAAGGTCGAAGCGCTACGAGCCAACCCGAACGCCTGCATACAGGTGGACGACATCGAGAGCTTTTTCGAGTGGCGAAGCGCGATTGCATTCGGCGAGTTTGAAGAAATCACGGATGCCGTCGTCCGTGAAGAATATTTTCGCGAGATGATGGCTCACTTTCCGAAATTAACGCCGGTCGAGACCGTCATAAATCACGAAGGGAGTCGGCCGGCAGAGATGGTGCTGTTTAGGATTCGTATCAAACGAATTACGGGGACAACTGAAAGGTGAAATGTTATCGATAACAGTCGAAAGAATGTTTGTCGGAGAGTATTATATGAAAATCTTGATAGCTTATGACGGATCCGATTGTGCAAATCAGGCGATAGAAGATTTGAGCCGCGCGGGGTTGCCAGACGATACGGAAGCGCTGATTCTGACCATCACCGAAACATGGTTGCCCAAGGATTTTGAAAACAAATCGTTTATCAAAACGGTCGGCTGGACGAGCGCGGAGAATATCGAACAAATGCGTCAGGCGGCTCTCGAAAAAGTAGCGGAAGGAAATAAATTAGCCGAAGATGCGGGCCACCTCGTTCAGCAGAAATTTCCCGCGTGGCAGGTGCATCATAAAGCAGTCGGCGGTTTCGCCCATACAAGATCGGGACTGGGGCGTTACGGTTGGCTATGTATCTGACTTCGATGGCCACATTATTGCATTTGCTACGTGGACGATCAGCCCGCCCCTTGGCATTTCCTGACTGATGTCGGTGATGTGTCGGGGTTTTGTTTTAGCGCGTTAACGACGATTTGGCGTCAGGCGAACGACTAACTAGAGATATTTCGCGCTCAATGCGAAATCGTCGTCGGTTTGAACGTCATACTATGCGCCAGTGTGGAATTTTTTCGCACCTCGGCCATAACATATTCGACCCGATGCGGTTATGCTGATTACGTATCGGAACATTCCCTTAGTATTCGAATATGGCAAGCTCTCTCGTTAAAGTATTGATCGTTGACGACGACCGATTTGTGCGAATGGCACTTAGCGAGGCTTTGAAATCATGGGAATACGAGATCATTGAGGCGGACAGTGTCGCATCTGCAAAAAAGGCTTTCGGCGAAGAGGAGCCGGCGATCGTTCTGCTGGATATTGATCTTCCCGACGGTTCCGGCCTCGACATTCTAACCGAAATAAAGAAAACAAACCCGGACACGATCGCCGTGATGATTACGGGAAATGTTGGTGTGGAAAACACGGTGGCTGCCCTTCGCGGCGGCGCTCATGATTTTATCAGCAAGCCGGT
>JANNGV010000537.1:0-2094 GCA_031404055.1 Chloracidobacterium sp. | reverse complement strand
GAACGTCCGCCGGTGCAAGATTTACAGTTGTTTTGTGAAAAGGGAAAAAATATCCACTGTTCGTTATAGCCGCCCTGATGCGCTCCCTGGATTCGCGAATCGCCGTATCCGGCAGGCCGACAATCGTAAAAGGTGGCGCCGACTCGATCTCCTTAGCGACCGGCTGAAGGTTAACCTCGATATCCACAATAATAGCGTCAATGCCGTACACGGCGGCAGACTGGGTGAGGAAAAGCATAATATTTCCAGTAAAATCCGGGGCGATTGGAGATTTCTGAAGTGTATATCAGAATAGCTCAAAAACGAAAATCCGCCGGGACTGGGACTCTCCAGTCGGTGCCGATTTTCGGCACTCTTCATAAAAAGTTGCCGCAATTTGTCACGATCAATAAGCTATATATTTCTGAGTATTTTGCCATAAATTTTGTAAATATAGGCATCCACAACACTTCTCGTAACTTATCAGGAGACGCATTCAGCGGCACGGCTTTTGCACTGGTTGAAGTCAAACTCTTCCGGATCTGTCAACCGGAAAGTCGGGTACTTGGAATTGAAAGGTTTAGATTACGTCTATGATTTCCCACACATATTCGCTTCCGGAAACGGGTAACGTTTCTAATTATTTTGCCTTAGTTGGAGATGATCCCAAGCGGGAACAGATACTTATCGTCGACGATTCGGCGACGGTGCGCAAGAGTTTTTCTAAACTGCTTTGTTTGCGATACGATTGCTACGAAGCCCAGAATGTCATCGAGGCATTCGATCTGCTAAAGAAGCGCCCGATCGACCTCGTCATCACCGACGTGATCATGCCCGGGCTCTCGGGCGTCGAACTGCTTCGCAAAGTAATCGAAAGTTACCCGCAAACGGCGGTTATTGTCGTTTCGGGGGTTGACCGTCCGCAGCGCGCGCTTGATGCCGTCCGGCTCGGAGCCTTTGATTACCTTATAAAACCTTGCGACGAAGACGTGCTTGATCTCACGGTGACCCGTGCCCTGGAACGCCGCAGTCTCCTGATAAACGCCGTAAAATACAAGGCCGACCTGGAAGCCCGAAACGAGGAACTTGTGCGCGGAAAGGCCCAGCTTGAGCGGCTGCAGGCCCAAGTCGTTCAGAACGAAAAGATGGCATCGCTAGGGCAGCTTGCCGCCGGCATCGCTCACGAGATCAACAATCCGGTCGGGTTTGTCTACGGCAATCTAGATTTTCTCGGCAACTGCGTAAACGACCTGATAAAGCTGGTGCGGTTTTACGACACGCTCCAGCTTCCCGATTCCACTGCCTCGGCCGTGGCCGAATTGAAGGCCGGAATCAATTACGAAACTACAGTTGACGATCTAACAGAAGTGATCGCCGATTGCCGCGTAGGCGTGGAACGCGTCCGCGACATCGTTCAGAATTTGCGAACTTTTTCCAGGCTCGACGAGGCCGAATTTAAGCAGACCGATCTTCACGAAGGCATAGATTCGACGATAAGGATTATTTCGCGCTACTTCACGGGCGGAAACATAAGGCTGGTTCGCGAATATGGCGAGATTCCCCCGTTCGACGCATTTTCGGCTCAGCTTAATCAGGTTTGGATGAATCTGCTCGTTAACGCTGCTCAGGCAATCGGACCAAATGTCGGCGAAGTAAAAATCGTCACAACCGCCGACGAAGACTCAATCACAATTTCAGTATCGGATACGGGAGGCGGCATTGACAACGTGCATTTAAGCCGTATTTTCGATCCGTTTTTCACGACGAAACCGGTTGGCGAGGGCACGGGCCTTGGTCTATCCATAGCCTTTGGAATTGTTGACAGGCATAACGGCCGCATCGATGCGACAAGCGAGATGGGCAAAGGTACGACGTTCCAGGTTTCGCTGCCGCGCAAAGCCGATGTCTTCATTGGTGCGGAAAATATTAATCTACAAGTGGAGAACTCCCATGCAATATAAAATTCTTTTCGTTGACGATGAAACCGCCAACCTTAGATTACTGGAAAGGCTGTTTCGCAATAGTTATGAGGTATTCACCGCACCATCGGGTGCCGAAGCTCTCGAGCTGCTTGCCGTGCACGACGTGGCATTGATCATATCCGATCAAAGAATG
>JANNGV010000536.1:0-2927 GCA_031404055.1 Chloracidobacterium sp. | reverse complement strand
CGTTCAGAATAAACACCGCTTCCCGGTGCAGGTAATCCGCTGTCCAATCGGGCGCAACATAACTGCCGTGCCCCCAGATCGATCCGCTCTGCATGCCGCCCATCGCCTGCCAGACGTTTTGCCCGTCCGACACCTGCTCAGCCGCGATCAAAACCGTACCGTCGGTAGAAACGACCTCGCGCGGTATCGGCGGAGCCTGCCGGAATATCTCGGTCCCGATCCAGCCCAAAATGGCAAACGAGAATACACACACCGCGATCAATATGATCCAGAGCCTTTTCATTTCTGATTCTCCTTTAAAAGATCGTTAGCTGTCCTTAAATTTGGTGACGATGAGGTGCATCGAAGGTTCGGCGACGACCTCATGCTCAACACCCGCCTCAAGCGTTATCAATGTGCCGGCCCGAAGTATCCGCGAGTCGTCAAGCTCCACACCCGCGCGAAACATACCGTTGCCGGATAAACATAAAACCGTTATCGGCTCGTTTGCCTTATGTTTGGAAAGCGCTGCTCCGTTTTGCAGCCGCACCTCGACCAGTTTGCGATAAGGGCCGTCGAAAAGCTCGTTCACTTCCTTGTCCTTCTCAAAACCGGCCTTTGCCCCCAGATCAAAATCCTTGATGTGCTTGATGTGCTGCATTGCTTACACTACTCCTATACCGGCAGTTTAACGGCCCGTTAGACCAGGAAAAGTGATCTTAATCACAAAATCAACATTCCCCGACACCGTTCCGACGACGCGCCTATACTACTTTGCAATCGGTACGGACACAACTATTCTCGTTACGGACGCTATAATTCCCGGTGCGGATGCTATAATTCCCCACTTTAGATCTTCACTACATTTCCGACGTCACTTTCAAGGAGCTTTATCAACGGCTGGAAGAAATCTCAAGAATGACGATGACGCTCTGCCAACATCTCCGAAAAACTCCCTAAACGCTATAAACTCCCAGAACTCTCCAAACTCTCGAAACTCCATGACATTTTTTGTCATCGTCATATTGCCAAAATCTGTTAAGTTTCGAGGCCGCTTTGATGCCGATGCATCCTCTTGGCAAACTCTCTTAACCCTACAAACTCCATGAACTGAACACTTAACTCTATCGCCTCTCGACTCCTCACCTTTGGCACGCCACTTGTATTACTCATAGCGACCTGGGAAAGGTAGAAAGACATTAAATTACTTTTAGGAGCTTGTGAATTAGAAATGAAAAATCAAAAAGGTTTCTCACTGATCGAACTTTTGATCGTCGTCGTTATCATCGGCATTATCGCCGCAATCGCTATTCCGAATCTGTTGGCTGCCCGTCGTGCCGATAACGAAAGTTCGGCCATCGCTTCGCTTCGCACCCTTCACGGTGCTCAAATGACCTACGCTGCTACGAGTGGCAACCGTCAGTTCGCAGGTGTAACAGCTGGAGCAGTTCCCGGTGCAGGCACGGTCGCTCCGCTGACGCAGCTTTCAACAGTCGGCATCAATCTTGTCGACACTGTGCTTGGCGCAGGGACCAAGGGCGGATATAATTTCGCTGGCGAACGTGGCGAATATATTCCCGGCCCGGCTGGATCACCGGCAACTTTCTTCTTCTCGGCTAATCCGTCGAGTGCGACGGGGTTGACCAAGACCGGTACTCGCAGATTCGGTATCGAAACAGCCGGTGTGCTCATAGCCGAAGCAAATGATACGACAAACGCTACTCTATTCGACTTCACCGCCGTCGGAGTTTGTATGGTGGCCCCTCAAACAGCAGCTTGCAAAGCGTTGGAGAACTAAATTAACCGCTCAAACGAGCATAATCGCGGGGAACAAAGAAATTTGTTCTCCGTTTTTTTGCTTTCAAATATGGCCGGCTGTGCTAAGATTAATCCGTTATGGGACAGATCGGTATTGACATACCAACCAAAGCCAATCGGCGCTACGTTATTACTAATAAGGAAGAAGCTTCTGAATTGCTTTCCTCGCTCGACAAGACAGCCGTCGTCAATCGGCGTGAAGCTTATTAACGACGAAAAAAGTCCTTTCGGTTAAACTCGCGAAGCGCGTTGGAAGCTGGCACGGCTCGGTGCAAAACCCTTCCTAATCGCCTCTGCTTTATGCTAGAATTTCTTTGGCAGTTCTTGCCTAATCTGACTTCTTATACACTCCGTAAATTTCAATGATACCTTTGCCGAGGAATCCGTCACATCGAATTCTGGTTATTACGAAAAACACATTTCGCGAGGCGATCAGGGACAAGGTGCTTTATAATCTCGTCCTTTTCGTGATCCTCATCACGGCCAGCGCAGTGCTTCTTGGCGACCTTACTGACGGGCAGGAAGCGCGGACTATCGCCAACATAGGTTTGAACGCAATGCTGCTTTTTGGTGTCTTTATTGCGATTTTTGTTGGCGTCGGGCTGGTGTCGAAGGAGATCGAGAAACGGACAGTGTACGCCATCTTCGCAAAACCTATCTCGCGGACCGAATTTATAATTGGAAAATATTTCGGGCTTTGCACAACGCTTTTTGTAAACGTTTTTATAATGGGCGTCGGTGTTTCGCTGGCCTTGCTCTATGTAGGACGGGGTAACATGGCCCTTTCCATTTGGGGCGGAATCGCGTTGATATTTCTTGAATTGACGATTTTAACCGCGATTGCGATCGTGTTCTCCTCATTCTCGTCTCCATCGCTATCGGCACTGCTGACGTTCCTGATCTTCATAATCGGTCACCTTAGCGCCTCTTTGCGCCAGCTTGCGGAAAGTTTGGGATCGAGCGCGGCGGTCGTCTTTTTCGAGATTATTTACTATCTATTCCCCAACCTTGCCCATTTCAGTTTTCGCAGCGAATCAGCCGTCGGTCTTGTGCCAAATTCGGTAATGTTTGCCTGCCGGTGTCGAGCCATGCCATGCCGCGGCCCATGACCACCACGTCGAGTTTTTTGC
>JANNGV010000535.1:0-3705 GCA_031404055.1 Chloracidobacterium sp. | reverse complement strand
GGTGATTTGAGCGGAGCATCCGCAAAATCTTGCGACGTGCTGAACAAACTCGGAAATGACATACAGTGGATACACAGCTATGTGACCGGCGATAAGATCTATTGTATTTACACTGCGCCGAATGCGGACCTGATACAGCAGCACGCCGAGCTGAGCGGCTTTCCCGCCAACAAAGTCTCCGAGGTTAAGGCGATGATCGACCCTACACGGGCGGTGTAGTATCCGAAATAGTGCCGGAACCTTTCAAAAACCTTGGCAAGCTCATAAGCACCCACGGAACGTCCCCCGCTTACCTTCAAAGAGCGGCGATCATAACTGCGCTGTCCTTCGTATTTTTTATGGTAATGCTCGTGGCGTTTTATGTGCGGCAGCATATCGGATACTTTGCTCTTTCAACCGCTTTTCTCGTCGTTTATGTTTTGACGCTGATAACCTGGGTTATCCAGAAGCGCAGCCTCGTAAGCGTTTACGAGAATGGCATCCGGTACAAAAAATTCAGCGGATCGTGGGATGAGATCGAATCCGGAACGATCCGGGATGATGGTCGCAATCATAAAAGCATCGATTTGCAAAAGAATCGCCGCGAAAAAGTAAGCATTCCGTCGTCAATTCAGGGATTCGATCGCATCCTCGGCCTTGTCAAGGCGAATGTCAAAATAACCTCATAAGTCTTTATCGCCGCGGAGCAACACCAGAGATTCGACAATTCCAACAGATTCCGCAGTTTGGTCATTTTCTCAGCGATCTCCGCGTCATCTCCGTGATCTCGTGTCGCATATTATTCAGTAATATTCAAAAGCGGAGGATGCTGAGATGTTCGCGGAGGAGACAAAGAAGCAAGTTTGTTCTCAAACTGAACTATTAGGATTGTCCTAATCTTGTGGTGCAGTGAAGAATCAAAGTTTTCTTTGTGAACTTTGTGGGGTTTTGCTTTGTGTTCTTTGTGTTATCCCTTTCTAACACAAAGAACGCAAAGTTAAGCACAGAGAACACAAAGATACATCGTCACCACAAGTTTAGGACACGACCACTAATTACCCAAGCAGTAAAACTTTGACACAACGTTGCATCTATGCGACACTTATCGCGGCCATTCGTCTTCGGCAATGGCTGGATGCAGGTCTTTGATAATTCAAGATTCGAACGGCGAACCCACAGGTTTAGAGTCGCTCATCGGTTTGCCGCTGAATCGTTCCACTTAAGAAGCTGTGTTGAAACACGGTGGAACGATTTTTGGCTGTAACTACTTGTAATTGCGAGAGTTAAGCCGTTCCACTTTTTACACTCTAATTAACTTTTGTGGGACGATTTCGTAAACTTAACGTGATCATGCCTTTATAGATTCGCAAAAATGGCGGAACCCGGAGATCTCTGAGTATGACGAGCGGTTGCGGATTCAAATCTTCCAATTCCTTGAGAAACGGATCCATTTTCAAACTGACCCTTACCCGACGATAAGTGTCCTTTTTTTTCGTTCGGGTTTCTTGTATTCTTATCAGTTGATATTTTCTTTTTCCAGAACGGAGATCTTATGAGCGTAGAAGTAGTAATGCCGCAGATGGGCGAATCAATTACCGAGGGAACCGTTTCGAAATGGCTGAAAGCGGTCGGCGATAAGATTGAAAAGGACGAGCCGATACTCGAAATATCGACAGACAAGGTCGATGCCGAAGTTCCAAGTCCGGGCGCGGGCATTCTGCTGGAAATACGACATCAGGAAGGCGAGACGGTGGAAGTCGGGACGGTCGTTGCGGTGATCGGCGCCGAGGGGGAGAAGCCTGCGACTGTAAGCAGTCAGCAATCCGAGGTCAGCAATCCGCCGGAAGGAGCGGCTGTTGCTGCACCGGCCGTAGCGGAAACAGAGCCGGAGCCCGAAGTCCAAGAAGAGGCGGCAGCAGCAACCGCCTCTTCGAACTCTGAAAACTCCCTGCACTCAGCAAACTCGGTGAACTCAACCGAAGTTGTTATGCCGCAGATGGGCGAATCCATTACCGAGGGAACGGTTTCAAAATGGCTGAAATCCGTAGGCGACAAAATCGAGAAGGACGAGCCGCTGCTGGAAATATCGACGGATAAGGTGGACGCAGAGGTTCCTTCGCCGGCAGCCGGAACGCTTTTGGAAATAAGAGTGAATGAGGGCGAGACGGTTGAGGTCGGCTCGGTTGTGGCATTTGTCGGAGCAGAAGGCGGAAGTTCCGTTAGCGGCGGGCAGAAAGAAGCAAGCAGTCAGACTCCCGCAGCCGCCCCGTTAGTCGTCGAAACGCCGCAGCCCGAACCTCCAACGCCGCCGGTGTTAGCGGTTGCGGCTGGTGCTTCAGCGACAAACGGCGGACAAAATGGTAACGCGACTGTCGATGAACTTCGCCGAACCAAATCAAGTCCGCTGGTCCGCAATATTGCAAAGGAACACGGTATCGACATTTCACGGATTCCGGGCAGCGGCATGAGTGGGCGCGTCACTAAAAACGACATCATGTCCTTTATCGATACCGGAGCGGCACTAAGGCCGCAGGACCTGCTTCGTGCGGGTGCACCGGCTGTCACACAGGCACCGGTAAGTGCTCGGGCTCCGGCTCCAGCGGCAGTCGGTGATCGCGTCGAGAAAATGTCGGTAATGCGTAAAAAGATCGCCGAGCACATGACGCTTTCGAAGCAGACCTCGGCCCATGTAACGAGTGTTTATGAGATCGACATGACCAGCGTCGCGAAGTTCCGCGACAGCAACAAAGTCGAATTTCGGTCACGCTATGGCACGAAGCTGACGTACATGCCGTTCATTTTTCAAGCGGTTACGAACGCGATACGCAAATTTCCGATCGTCAATGTACAGGTTTCGGGCGATAACATAGTTTTCAAGGGCGATATCAATCTCGGCATGGCGGTCGCGTTGGACTGGGGCCTCATCGTTCCCGTGATCAAAAAGGCAGACACGCTTTCGTTGTCGGGTCTAGCTTTGGCGGCAAACGATCTCGCCGACCGTGCCCGAACCAAGAAACTGAGCCCGGACGAAGCTTCGGGCGGCACGTTTACAATCACAAACCCTGGCGTTTTCGGCGGCCTTTTTGGAACGCCTATCATTAATCAGCCGCAGGTCGCGATACTCTGCGTCGGCACTATAGAAAAGCGTCCGAAGGTAATTACGTCAGTAGATGGCGATGATTATATCGCAATACGGACGATGGCATATTTTGCGCTGACCTACGATCACCGCATTGTCGACGGGGCCGACGCCGAACGTTTCCTTGCGTATTTAAAGGAGTCTCTAGAGAGCGGGCAGTTTAGCCTTTAATAACCCTCTTTGATGGCGAAAAAAAGTATTGGCAAGACGCAAGATTTTGTGTATTCTTGCGCTCAGTCGTTGTTTCAATGCGTTTTTTGCCCGTTTGACCCTGTTTGATGTACTAAATCGAGACGTTTACGTTTGAAAGTGTATACAAAACAGACATCACGCCTTAAATTAGGCCTTTGTACGTAAAAAGCCTAAATCATTGATATATCTAGATTAAACTCCACGACCCTTTATCTTAATTACTCTGGCATACAAATTGAATCATTTCACGGTGGGCTGAAAGAGAGGCCTTTAATTTTGTTGGGATACAAGACGCATAATAAATGGAGAATATAGTTCTCCGATGAAATCATGATGATTAGCGATTGCTATCTTCAAACAACCAGTTTTTCGAACAGACGCGGTCATGTAGGCCG
>JANNGV010000534.1:0-6766 GCA_031404055.1 Chloracidobacterium sp. | reverse complement strand
AGACAAAGATCTATCTGCAAATTTACGATTCGATCGAGAGGTATGTTCCGATGACACCGCGAACGAGATAAAGAAAGGCATCATTATAGGTTGCCAATTATTAATTTTCAATCAACATTGAGAAACGCCGTCTGATCCCGTCGAACGGCTTTTCTATTCTTTCCTTTCTTGTTCATCTTATTCCTGCCAAGTTCCGTGGTTTTCTTTGTTTGCAAGTACTATTCGTCAACGACCTCCGCAATCGGTGACACCAAAGCTCCTATCTTCGCAACTTCCGCCTGAACATCCGCAAAATTCTTAAATACAAGATTGTCCCCAAAAAAGAAGGGATCGTTCGTAACTTCAAACACGGCAAAAGGCGGCGGCTCGAAAGCTTTCAGTGACTCGGAGTTATCAAATTCAACTCTCGCCATATTCAACCCCCAAAGATTTCCCAAAAATAAATCGAACGAAAATGATTTCCGATCGAATTCGTGAAAGTACCTGTTCTTACGTATTTCGTTTCCTTCGAACAACTCGAAACGCTCGTGTTCCGCTTCGTTCAGATAGATCTCGGCGATCTTCAAACATGAAATGTCCTCGCCGTTAGCCGCAAAACGCTGTTGAAGAATCCGCGTCCAGCCTTTTGTCTGCGGATCACGGATTGAGCGCAGTCGCATTCGCGTATTCGCTATGTAATTATCGAAATACTGCAGGTGCGGGCTGGCTCGCGTTAGCGGTTCCGGCAGAGCTTCGATCAGAAACGTCCGGTGAAATTCTGTTTTGTTTGTTTTGTCCATTTTGGCTAATTTATTATACTTTGGACTTTGATCTGGACTGAAGCACGCTCAATATTTTATGTGCTTCCCCGCAAAAATGGAGTTAATTATGAAATTCAGGACATTATTTTTAGTCGCAATATGCGCGTCGGCAATTTTTTCTATCGGCTGCGGAGATTCCGGCCCCGCTAACGTGAATGTGGCAAACACCAATGCCAGCAACACCAATGTCGCCAAAGCGAGCACAACCAATCCGCTGGCCGCGACAACACCTACGCCCGATCAGGTAACCAACAATGCGCCGACTCTGACGCCGGTCTATAAAGCTTATTGCGCGGCGTTTGTTAAAAAGGACGACGCTGCCATCAGGAAATTCTATACGGCCGACACCCTAAAGGGTTTCGAGGAAGATATGAAGGCAGAAAACGTCAAAACACTTGTGGAGTATCTCCAAAACGACCAGGTCACGAATGAAGTTTGTGAGGTTTCGAACGAACGAATCGCCGGCGACCGGGCAATCGGCAAGGTTAGAACGAAAGGCTATCCGAATGGGTTTGACGTTTTGTTCGTCAAGGAAAACGGCGAATGGAAGATGTCGACGATGGATCCCAAAAAGGCTCTCTAGAAATTACCTAATACTCGATATAAAAAACGCGGACCCGCATTTTTTCTATCGAGTGTGGCAATTAGTTGAAAGACAATCTATAAGAGTTCTTTTGAAAAAACTATTTTCCAGCAATTCTTGATCCAGTTCTTTTGTTCCTTCTTGTTCATCTTGTTCCGTGGTACCGCTTTTTTAACCACCGATCAGGAGGAATTTGGAAGGAATAGGAGGAACAAAACCTAGCATTTCGTGGCATTTCAGTCTTTTTTTAAAAACATCTTAGACAGGTTTTCCAAGTAACTCCTCTAACTAATCTCCCACTAGCTTGCCGTGCCCTTTGCCTCCGCAGGCTGATATGGCGGCAGAACAACGCGGGCCGCTTTTTCTTTTTTCATTCCCCGGGCCCAATCCGCTTGCATCAGAGGGTGGATATCGCGGGTTCCTTCATAGATAATCGCCGCCTTGCAGTTTCTAAGATATCGTTCGAGCGGATAATCGTTCGTGTACCCATTCGCACCGTGGATCTCAATCGCCATCGACGCCGCCGTCTCCGAACGAACAGTAGCCTGCCATTTTGCCAGGCTCGCGGCCTTTGCACTCGGCTTCCCGTGATTCTTTAGATAACCGCATTTCAACCACAAAAGATGCGCCATCTGATAATCGGCTTCCATGTTGGCGATCTTCTGTTTCACAAGCTGAAATTCCCCGATCTTTTGCCCCTGAACTTCCCTCGTATTGGCATATGCAACCGACGCGTCACGCGACGCGCGAATCACACCCGTCGCCCCCGACGCTACGGTATAGCGTCCATTCTCCAACGAGAACATCGCGATCTTAAATCCTTCGCCTTCGTTGCCGAGCATGTTTTCTTTTGGCACCCGGACATCTTGAAGCGAAAAATAACCCGTATTCCCTGCCCGTATTCCAAGCTTGCCGTGCAGCGTTCCGCTTGAAAATCCGGCCATCGTCCGTTCAACAATAAAACAGCTCATACCGCTGTGGTCGCGCACCTTCTGCTTCTCCTGATCGGTCCAGCAAAAGAACAAAAAGTGATCGGCGACATCGCCGAGCGAGATCCACATTTTCTCACCGTTCAATATCCAATCGTCGCCATCACGCTTCGCATACGAACGCATACCAATAACATCGGAACCGGCGTTCGGTTCCGTCAACCCAAACGTCGCCAGCTTCTCGCCCTTCGCCTGCGGCACGAGATATTTCTGTTTCTGCTCCTCGGTTCCCCAGCTAAAAACGCTTAACGAATTCAGCCCGACGTGTACCGACATCGCCACACGCAAAAACGTATCGCAAGCCTCAAGCTCTTCGCAGACGATTCCCAGCGAAATATAGTCAAACCCCGCCCCGCCATACTGCTCCGGAATGCAGACGCCAAGCAGTCCCAAATCCGCCATCTTATCAAAAACCGACCGCTCGAAATGCGACTTCTCGTCCCATTCCTTTATGTACGGTGCAACCTCGCCCGCCACGAATTCACGAACGGTCTGCTGCAGGGCAATATGTTCTTCACTCAATTCAAAATCGATCACAATGTTAACTTAGCCTCTCTAGATTGCTGTTTATGATAAAATTCCGGAAGCGAATTCAAACCAGCAGTTTAGCATTTTGCAAATATTTCTGCGAAGAACATTACATAACTTATCCTTCTATGCAAATTAAGGTAAATAGATCAATAACACTTGGTTTTCTGTTGCTTTCCTTCGTCTTTCAGACGGCTTCTCTGTATGCTCAAAACCGATCCGACGAATCGATCCCGCCGATGCCGAAGCTGCTTTCGCAGCGTGAGCAGGCCGATGTGCGTGAGGCGTGGCTAAAGAAGCGTCTTGGTTCGCTGCTTTTGCCGATGATGAAGAAACACGGCGTCGAAATGTGGATTGTGGTCAATGAAGAGTTTCACAGCGATCCGGTAACGCCGCACATTGTGCCGCCGATTCCGATTGTCGGCCGCCGCGACCTTTTCGTATTCATCGACAAAGGCGAACGCATAGAACGCGTTGCCGTCGTACGCTACGCCGAGGAACGTTTGAAAAATCATTACACAATGCTTCTGCCGGGACGCGATAAGTTCAACGAAACAATCCGAAAGCTCGTAGACGAGCGTAATCCAAAAACGATTGCATTGAACATCGGCGGAACCCGCGGCCAGCAAAGCGGCCTGACATATGACGGCTACAAATTTCTTGCCGAGGCCCTTGGCGCCGATAACGAGAAGAAATTTGTCTCCGCATCGAATCTGTTGACCGAATTTTTCGATACCCGCCTGCCCGAAGAGCTTGAACATTACCGTACCGCCGTGCTGGCAACGGACGTCATCACCCGGCGAGCATTCTCAAACGACGTAATTACGCCCGGCAAAACTACCGTCGGCGACGTCCGCTGGTGGATGATCCAGCAATTGAACAACCTCGGCGTCGATACATGGTTTCAGCCCGACCTCCGCATCCAGCGACAGGCTGTCCAAACTGGTACGACCAGCCAGTTTTTAAGCACTGCTGATGAAAACGTGATTCTAGAACGCGGCGATCTTATCCACGTCGATTTCGGCCTGAACTACATGGGCCTCAGCACCGATTGGCAAAAACACGGCTACATTCTAAAGCCCGGCGAAAAAGACGTTCCGGCTGGTCTGAAGGCCGCGTTAAAAAACACAAACCGGCTTCAGGATATTATCTTCGCCATCGCTCGCCCGGGAATGACCGGCACCGAAGTTTACGAAGCCGCGATGGCCGAATGCAAAAAGCAGAGCATCGAAGCGATGATCTACTCACACCCTATCGGCACACACGGCCACGGCCTCGGCCCGTCCATCGATTTCCGAGGCAACATCGGCGGCGGCGCGAACAAGATCCTCCCCGGCTCATACATGTCCATCGAACTGAACACGTCATCGACAGTGCCCGAATGGAATAATCAAAAAGTAACAATAATGGCCGAAGATGACGCCCACATGACCGACGCGGGCTATAAATTCTTCCGCCCGCGGCAGACTGAATTCTATTTGATCAAATAAACCGGAACGCGGACTTTCTTGTCCGCATACGGACGCCGCAGACAGGAATGTCCGCGTTCCACTATGATCCCGATCTCAAAAGCCCTCAAGATAATCAACCGCGAAGCCGCCACGCTCGCCACCGAGCGCATCGGTTTGGCCGATTCTATCGGCCGTGTCCTTGCCGAAGATATCATCGCCGACAGCGACCTGCCACCGTTCGACCGCTCGCAGATGGACGGATTTGCGGTAATCGCGAAAGATACGGCAAATACACCGGTAGATTTAAATATAGTCGGCGAATCGTCGGCCGGCAGCGGATGGCATCATCGGCTCAACCCCGGCGAGGCCGTTCGGATAATGACGGGAGCACCTGTTCCGATCGGGGCGGATGCGGTCCAGAAAGTTGAGCTGACGGAGGAGAAAAACGATTTCGTCACCGTACTGGGGCCGACCGAAAAGGGCCGTTTTATCATCCGTCAAGGTGCGGAAATCAAAGCGGGAAAGAGCGTTCTGCAGGCTGGCGAGCGGCTTAATGCGGCAAATATTGCTGTTCCGGCGGCTTTCGGCTATGCAAAGATCAAAGTTCCAAAACGCCCGCGTGTCGCGGTCTTCTCGACCGGCAGCGAGATCGTCGACATCGGCAAAAAGCCCAAACGAGACCAAATACGCAATTCCAACTCGATAATGCTGAAATCGCTGGCCGAACGCAGCGGGGCATTCGTCAATGTTCTCCCTAATGTCGGCGACAAACTTTCAGATCTCAAATCTCAGATCTTAAATGCGGCGGCAACTGCCGATATATTGATCACGACCGGCGGCGTCTCGGTCGGTAAATACGACTTTACCAAAACCGCCTTGCTTGAACTTGGTGCCGAGATATTCTTTGACAAGGTCGCGTTGAAGCCCGGCAAGCCAACGGTTTTTGCAAAACTAGGCAAAACCTTTATCTTTGGATTGCCCGGAAATCCGGTCTCGGCCGCGGTCACATTTCATTTGTTCGTCCGCGAAATGATTCTGCTGATGCAAACCGCCGCAAAAACGGGCCTTCGGCAAGGGTTTGCCGTTTTGGAAGAACGGGTAAAAGGGACAAAAGACCGCGATACCTATTTGCCGGCGAAATTGGAAACCGACAAAACCGGCCGGCTTATCGCAATCCCGCTTAAATGGCACGGCTCATCCGATTTTATCGGTTTTGCCAAGGCCGATGCCCTTATTGTCATGCCGAAAGGCGAATCTCGCGAAAAGGACGATGTGGTCGAGATCGTCTATTTGTAAAGTTGTTTGAATACCCTTTTCTGGATGTCTAATCTTTTTTTCTTGAGAAGAACTTAAGTGTTTCGTTCTCATCCCCTTATTCCTGCTTGTTCATCTGCTTCCGTGGTTCGTTTTTTTTAACCACCCAACAAGATGAACAAGCAGGAAGAATAAGAGGGAACAAAATTCGATCAAGGAATTCTTTGAAACAACTTATGCAGAAACATATATGAATAAACTTTCACATTTCGACATTGCTGGGAACGTAAAAATGGTCGATGTAGGTGACAAAGCCCCGACCGACCGAAGTGCAACCGCGTCGGGAAGGGTCATGCTCTCCCCCGAAACTGTCACGACACTCAGATCGCAGGTAAATCCAAAAGGCGATCCGCTCGAAATAGCGCGCATTGCAGGGATAATGGCGGCTAAAAAGACGCCCGAATTAATCCCCCTTTGTCACCAGATAAATTTATCGAAGGTAAATGTGATTGCAGAGATCAGGGATGACGGCATTTATCTCGAAGCAACAGCAAAAACGACATCGCAAACCGGCGTCGAAATGGAAGCCCTAACCGCTGTCTCGATCGCCGCCTTAACCGTTTACGATATGTGCAAGGCCGTTCAAAAAGACATCGAGATAACCGAAATAAGACTTGAAACCAAAACCGGCGGTAAGGCCGACTACACAAGAGCGCGGGAAGTGTCCTAGGCGGTGTTGCAGGCTGGTCCTGTTTTTTCTTATTCTCCTACCTTATTTGTTCATCTTATTCGGTGGTGAGACTTTAAACACAAACCACTGGGAAAGAATAAGATGAATCATAACGCAAGTGCTGAAACGTGGGACAAATCGTGACGCGGACACGAGATTTCCGTTTTTGGCCCTCAGCAGTTCAAATTTTCTTTTATCCGCAAGAACTTTCGGGTAGAATAAACGTAAAGTTTTGTTGGGACCGAAAGGAGTTTTTTTATGCCAAAATATTCGATAGCCGAAGACGCCCGCCCGCAGATTTACCTACTACTTGTCGCAACCGTTGTCAGCATAGGGCTTTGGTTTTTGTCGGCGTACCTTCCGCTGGTCGGTTATCTGACCTATCCGCTGAGGTTGTTCGCAACCTTCGTTCATGAAGGCTCGCATGCTTT
>JANNGV010000533.1:0-2277 GCA_031404055.1 Chloracidobacterium sp. | reverse complement strand
ATCCTTGCAACTAGCGTCGCTTCTTCCTCGACTTGCAAAAATCCGTTTGGAAGGATCAGTTCTACGGCAGGACATCCATCTGTGGACTGTTGGCCAAGCGTCACGGCATTTACCGCTACAAGCACCACGCCGGCGCCAATAAATCGCCTAGCGCCCTGTAACAAGGTCATAGTAAATCTTATTGCCTGAGGCTGCCGACCTGTAGGTTTTATGTTTACGGCGGTCAAATTCAAAGCTTCTTCCTTCCGGCGTTGAAATTTCTTCAATACTCTCTATTTTGCCAATTGTTGCGAGGGCAAGCAAAACTGCGCCGCGGGAAGATGCTTCGCGGGTGTCGGGGAGCGACATGTTTCGGCCCAGAACATCGGCGATAATCTGTGTCCAGACAGGCGATTCGCGCAATGCTCCGCCTGAGGCAATGATTTCGCGCACCTTGCAAACGCTGTTTAGCTGGTCAAAGATCTCGGCAAACCGATAAGCTACGGCTTCGAGCGCGGCCTGGACGATGTCGATGGTGTCGGTCGCTGTCCGCAGGCCGATAATTGAGCCGGTCGCGGCTTCGTGATAGCCGGTGCTCCGCTCGCCGGCGAGAAATGGAAGGAACACAAGCCCGTGAGCATCGGGTTCGCGTTTTGCAATCTCGGCCTCGGTCTTGTTGTCATCCGCTAGCAGCCGCAAATTGTCTTTCAGCCAACGGTAAAGCCCGCCGCCATCGCTCAACGCCCCGCCGATGATTACGGTTTTACGGTCAATGCGATAGCACCAAAGCCCGTCAGGTATCGTCTTAGGCGGATCTCTTTTGTAAGCAACACGCATCGCCCCCGAGGTGCCGATCATCAGCGCAGCCTTGTTTTTTTTCACGCACCCTGCGCCGATATTATTCGCCGCACCGTCGCCAATCGCCGGAAACCAATTGGCCGATTTCAACCGCGGCCAGCGTTTTGCAAATTTTGAATTGAGTTGAAATGTCTGAGAATCGCTCGATGCGATCTCCGGCAAGTTAGCCGCTTTTATCTTCAGAAATCGCAAGAGCTCCGCGTCCCATGCACATTTTCTGATATCGAAAATACCCGTCGCCGACGCCATCGAGACGCCTGTCGTCGCCTCGCCAAACAGACGCAACGCGATGAGATCGCTCAAAGACAGCCATTGTGCTGTCTTTTTCCAAATATCAGGAAACGCCGTCCGAACCCACAATAATTTCGCCGGCCAAAAGCTGGAATGGAACATGGCACCAGTTCGGTTGTGGACCGCCGTTTCGTTAAACTTTTTACGCAGCATCGCAACCTGTTCACGGCTGCGCGTATCCGCCCAACCGTAAACCTTCGTCGTCGGCTTACCCTTCGCGTCAATGCCGACAAGGCTGTGCCAAAACGAGCTCGCCGCGACGTGGCTGATCTCGCCCTTAATCTTTTCGCATTTTTTTAGAACTTCGCCGATCGCTGCGACAACCTGCTCAAACGCCTCGGCGGCATCGATCTCCGCACCGCCGTCCTCGGTCGCGGTCAATGACCGCTCATTCTTGACCATCGTCCCCGGAAGCACATTCCCCGCGTCGTCATACAACGCGGCGCGAACGCTTGACGTGCCAATGTCTAAAGCAAGTATGAAGTCTTTACTCAAAGTGGAAAGATATAGCCGGGCCGTTAAAGCCCCGTAAAACTTTTCTACGGAGAAACTGAAAACGAAAAACTGAACTAAAGAAACGGACTTAATTTTCAGCTTTCACTTTTCAGTTTTCAGTTTCTACGGAGGGTATCCCGGTTAAACGAGCGGCTATAAGCCGCTTCTGAAGGTGGAACTTTTTGTCTACTTCACTCCAACGACCTTCTTAAACCACCACCGAAGGCCGACGAACAAAAATCTGTAATCCTTAAAAAACTCCGGAGGCTTGCCTTCGAAATAGTGGCCGATGAATTGGAGTATCCACCCGAGAACAAATAGCCCGAGTGGAATTCGCCAAAATCCCGCCACAAAAAAGCATACCGGAATCAGCAAAACCGACACCGCGATCATTGGAATGCCGATGCTGTGGGTCAACCGGTTCATAGGATGTTGGTGTCCCTCGGCATATTCTTCTATCCAATCGTCCCATGATCTTCCGCCCATCATATGCGTTTTCTCCTGTCGTTTGTTTTGCGAAGATTCTATAACAAAAACGCTCACCGGCGAAATGTTTCGACGACCAAGCCGTCGGCTATCTCTCTGGTTTCGGCCGTCTCAAATCCGCCAAGAAAATCCACCGGCATAAACGTATCCGCGCCTTCAACCTCAATC
>JANNGV010000532.1:0-6850 GCA_031404055.1 Chloracidobacterium sp. | reverse complement strand
TTGTCATGAAGTTTTTTTCGGCACGGGCAAAGGATAAGATCGACCTCATTTGGCTTCTTCAGGAGGAAGGCTTGGTAGACAGGAGATTAATTGAGAGCAACCTAAATGACGCGGTAGGAGCAGAATCAGCCTACTTCATTTATGCCGAGCTGAAGAGCGAATTCGACTACGCCGATTTTCTAAAGCACCGTGAAAAAAGCAAGCACGGATGAATTTTTGAGGGCGATAGTTCTTTCGTTTGTTTGAATTGAACTACATAATGCACTCGACAAAGTGGTAACGGAAGCCGGCAGCTTTAAAAAAATTATTATTCGGTTAATTTCATTACCTGATGATTGTTCGCAAACTTGAGTTGATTAACCGAATAGTCCATATGCTGCTGACGTTAGGGATCGGATTGGTCTGGATCGTTAACGGTTTGTTTTGTAAAATTCTTGGTTTTGCTCCCCGGCATGAGCAGATCGTTGCGCGAGTTCTGGGAAGCGATTATGCCTTCGGACTGACGAAGACAATCGGTGCGGCGGAGGTATTTATGGCGATCTGGATTCTTAGCAAAATCCGATCTCGCCTGTCGGCCTTGACCCAGATAGCGGTCGTAGCAACAATGAATGTCCTCGAATTTTTTCTTACTCCCGATCTGCTGCTTTTTGGTCATATAAATTCTTTGGTTGCCCTCCTATTTATCGTCTTGGTTTATTACAACGAATTTGTTTTGAATGCAGATTCGGCTTAGGTCTAGGATTAGAGATGTTGTCATTCCTAAAAAATCATCCCTTTGCGGTTGAGGCCTTTTTTGAAAGTTCAATCGTGCTGACCTTTGCATTGCCAAAAGAAAATTTGCAGCAATTGATTCCAGCATGTTTGTCTCTGGACACTTTCGAAGATAAATGGGCCTTTATTGCTGTAGCATTGGTTCAGACCAAAGATCTGCGTCCAAAAGGCTTTCCGAAAATATTCGGCAATGACTTCTTTCTGATCGGCTTTCGTGTCTTTGTGCGATATAAAACCATCTCGGGCAAGAATCTCCGGGGTCTATTTATTTTACGATCTGAAACGGACAAACGGAGGATGGAATTTTTCGGCAATATTTTCACGCATTACAATTACTCGACGACCGATATTACCCGTACAACGGATGAATTGATTACAATAATCAGCTCCAAAACCTCCAATTTAAAGATTGACATCGATATGGACAGCACCGAGGTCTTTCTGCCTCAGGGTTCGCTATTCAAGAGTTGGAAGGAGGCGAGAAGATATGCTGGTCCGCTGCCATTTACTTTTACTTACAACGCAGCGACAAAAAAAGTGTTGATTATCGAAGGAGTCCGGAAGAATTGGGAGCCGAAACCGTTGCGGGTGATTAGCCATAACATCGCCTTTCTGGATTCATTAGGTCTTTCCGAACCCAAGTTAGCGAATGCGTTTATTATCAATAACGTCCCGTACTATTGGAAAAAAGGCAAAGTAGAAAAATGGAAGGAATAAGGCGTCCGTTTCAAGGCGTAACAAACGTCGTCCTGTTTAACTGGCATTTTTATGTATTGGCAGTGACCGTGACGCTGATAACGCTAGTGCTGGGCGGTTTTTGGAACTCATATGTTTTGATCCTTCTTGGCGTGCTGGTGCTCGTGGCGACGTCCACATCATTGATGGCGTCGTTTTACGTATACGATGTTTCGGGCCTTTATGCTTTAGACTGGCTCGATGAAATAGATGTCGATCGTTCAGGCCGGTTGCTGAACATGAATGCCGGGTTTGATGAAACAAGCGATTTACTCGACGCTAAATATCCGCTCTCGAGCGTAAATGCATTTGACTTTTACGATCCTCGGAATCAGACCGAAGTCTCCATTGAGCGGGCAAGGCATGCTTATCCTTCTTATAAAAGCACGGCGAAGGTACGTACCTTCGAACTGCCGGTGGATGATGATGCCGTAGATACTATTCTTGTGATATTCTCGGCCCACGAGATAAGAATTCAGCATGAACGAGTTGATTTCTTCAGAGAGTTGAGTCGAGCGGTTAAATCCTCGGGAAATATTATTGTCACGGAGCATTTGAGGGATGTTTGGAATCTTCTCGCATATAGCGCAGGCGTGTTTCATTTTTTCCCGAGATCGACGTGGCAAAAAACATTTGACGATGCCGGCCTCAGCATTTCGCGTGAGATAAAGATAACGCCGTTCGTAACTACATTCGTTCTAAATAAAAATGGAATTGCACCTTAATGCGATCGGCGTTTTACTAATAATATTGGCGATGATCCATGGAATTTTTCCGACATATTTTAAGTGGACGACAGAACTAGCTCCCATCAGCCTTATTAATCGTCAGATGATGTATGTGCATACTTTCTTCATCGCATTGGTGTTGCTGCTTATGGGGATATTGTGTTTGACTTCTGCGAAGCAAATTATAGAGACCCAACTGGGTCATAAGCTGGCACTGGGGATGGGGATTTTCTGGGCTTTCAGGTTAGCCATTCAATTGTTTGGGTACTCCTCAAAACTATGGAGAGGGAAGCGATTTGAAACGACTATCCATGTTCTCTTTTTGATATTGTGGAGCTATATGAGCGTCGTGTTTTTCAGCCTTTATTGGTCCTGAAAGGCGTTTTGATCAAGCCATTGATGAAACTTGGCGATATTGAGGCACAGACTTTGAGAAATACCAATTTGATGGAATTAAAATTCCTTGCCACGCATGAAAAAGGCGAGGTTTCGGCTTTACTGATCAAGCCGGATGTTGCAACCCACATTTTGGTGCTAGGACACGGTGCAAGTTCGAATATGCGCTCCCCGTTGCTGCAGACGATAGCGGAAAATTTGGCCGATCAAGGAATAGCGACATTCCGGTATAACTTTCCATATTCTGAAAAGGGCGGCGGGCGTAATTCGGTGGCGACTTGTACCGAGACTATTCGCTCGGCGGTTGAAGCTGCACGAGCGGCTGCACCCGATTTGCCGATCCTCGCGGGCGGGCATTCGTTCAGCGGGCGGATGACATCGACTGCGGCTTCGGAATCGCCGTTGGAAAATGTCAAAGGGTTGGTTTTCTTTTCGTTTCCGCTTCATCCGGCGGGCGAGCCCGCCACTAAACGGGCGGATCATTTATCTGACGTCAGGATACCGATGCTTTTCTTGAGCGGCACGCGCGATGCGCTTGCCGAGCTTAATCTGCTTCAGCCGGTGGTGAAAACGCTCGGCAAGCGGGCAACTCTTCACCTGCTCGACACCGCCGACCACAGCTTCAAAATTCTTAAACGAACCCGCGAAAGCAACGAAGATATTTTTGCCGAAATGGCCCGCGTCGCAAGGGAGTGGGTTGACCGCTCGTTCAGTCGATCGTTACGCCCTTACTAACGTGCGGGTTTGTGCATTATGATTATAGTATGTGCAGAAGTATCAAGACGCTTTTCAATTTTGAGCCGGCGGCGACTTCCGATGAAGTTCGTGCGGCATCGCTGCAATTTGTAAGGAAGCTTTCAGGTTTTACCAAACCGTCAAAGGCAAACGAGGCTGCGTTCGAGCTGGCGGTGGAACGTGTTTCGGCAGCCGCTCAGGAACTGCTTGATTCGCTGGTCACGACGGCCGGACCGCGTGATCGCGAGGTGGAGGCAGAACGTGCGAAGGCGAGATCGGCCCAGAGATTTGGCGCATGAAGCAGCTTTTTCTCAACAACCCGATCTTGTAAAACAATCTATGGATGACGTATGGGCAAAAGCTATCATAGCTCTCGAAAAAGGCGATTTTTCGCGCTTAGAATCGATGCTCGGCGGTCCGGACGGATTTGACCGACAGATAGTCGAGTGGTGCGAGAATGGCAGGTTTGAATCCGAGCCGGAGATGCTGGCGGAGGCCTTGTCATGTGCTTGCATGCTGGGCCGGACCGAAACTGCCCGGTATCTACTGGACAAAGGTGTTGATCCGTACTCGGGGATGAAAACGTGGCTCGCGGGCCCGCATTACGCAGTCAGCAGGGGGCACCTCGATACCGTGAAGATGCTGATCACGAGGAAAATCTCGCTGGAGGTCGAAAATCTTTATGGCGGCACCTTGCTTCAACAAGGCTTTTGCTCGGCCATAAATGAGCCTAAGGCAAGCCATGCGGACATTATTCAGGCTCTCCTTGACGCCGGTGCGGCGGTCGAGCCGGGCACGCTTGCATGGTGGGAGCAGCAGGACGTTCCCTCGGCCGAGACAAAAACGCGTGTTGCAGAGGCTCTGAAAAACGCACACGACTGATTTCTGATATGACCGACCGAGCCCTAAAAGCACGTATATATTCAATCGACCTTCTTCGCGGAATCGTGATGATGATTATGCTGCTCGATCACGTTCGCGAATTCGTACATACGGGCGCTCTTCAATCGGATCCTACCGATCCCTCAACAACGACGGCGGCGGTATTTTTTACCCGCTGGATCACGCACTTTTGCGCCCCAACCTTTGTGTTTCTTTCCGGCGTCAGCATTTACCTGCAGAAAGCGAACGGCAAGAGCAATGCCGAGCTTTCGCGGTTCTTGTGGACGCGCGGTCTGTGGCTGATCTTTCTCGAATTTACCGTCATTCGATTTTTGATAGTTTTCAATCTCGATTACTCATTTTTTGGCATGGCGCAGGTGATATGGGTGATAGGCGTTTCGATGATAGTGATGGCGGCGATGATCTATTTGCCGGTACGCATTGTCGGCGTGATAGGCGTTTTGCTGATCATTTTACATAATCTGCTCGACGGCTTTCAGGTGCCGCCGCAGATCGCCTTTCTCGGAACGCCGCCGCCCGACTTGTCGCAGGCGATCTGGATAATTCTTCATCAGCCGGGTGTGATTCGTTTGTTCGGCGCGTCTCAGCTATTTTCGGCTTATCCGCTAATTCCCTGGATCGGCGTGATGATGACAGGATTTGCATTGGGGACGATCTATGATTGGGCTGGCGACAAGCGGCGAAAGCTGTTATTAAGGCTGGGGCTGGCCGCGGCCGCCCTGTTTATTGTTGTCCGCGTGATAAATGTCTACGGCGATCCGGTGCCGTGGCGGTATTTCGAAACGCCCGTCTCCACGTTTCTGTCGTTTCTAAACACCACAAAATATCCACCCTCGCTTCTGTTTTTGCTGATGACGCTCGGCCCGGCGTTACTCGTGCTCGCATTCGCCGACCGGATAGACGGCAAAGCGCAATGGCAGCGCGTTTGCATTACATTCGGCCGCGTACCGATGTTCTTTTATATCCTGCAATGGGTCGTTGCCCACGGCTCCGGCGTGATGCTCGGCTATCTCGCGGGAATCGATGTCAGCTATCTCTTCGTCGGACTGTTTGAAATGGGCCAGGCCGCCCCGCCCAGCCACGGCTTTTCGCTTTGGGTAGTCTACGCAGTATGGATCACCGGGTTGATTCTTCTTTACCCGCTCTGCCTCTGGTACGGCAATCTAAAGCGGCGTAGCGGGCATTGGCTGTTCAGCTATCTTTAGATATTTTGAGTTTCCATCGCGATTCCCTCGTCTTGGTTATCAAAGGCCACGACGACTGTGTCAACCTCGTGCCCAGTAATAATTTGGTAGCTCAGTACGTTAAAGGCAAGAACTTGGACGAGGCGGGATGGAGTTGCCATAATCATTTGTTCCATATGATATTCTTCTTGAGGAGGCTGCTCATGGACGACAAAATCTTGTTAAAACGGATTACGCTGAATCCTAAAGTCATGGCCGGGAAACCTGTAATAAAAGGCACGCGGCTCACCGTGGAGCTTATTATCAACCTTTTGGCTCATGGAGAAACGACGGCGCAGATTCTTGAAGAATACAAAGGTCTGACAACAGAAGATATCCAGGCTTGCCTCCTTTTTGCCGGAGAATCTATGAGCCGGACCGAATTTATGCCGCTCATAGTGGAGACGGCGTAAATGCGATTTCTGGTTGACGAATGCACCGGCCCCCGAATCGCAGAATGGCTTCGGACCGAAGGTCACGAAGTCTTTTCTGTTTATGACGAGTCTCCCGGGATCGGCGACGACACAATTATTGCCAAAGCTTTTACAGAAAACTGGGTTTTGATCACTAATGATAAGGACTTCGGCGAGCTTGTTTTCAGAGAAAGGCGACAGCATCGTGGTGTAATTTTTCTGAGATTAAGTGACGGACGGGCTGTGAATAAGATCAACGTACTTCAAAGCCTGTTGGAAAATCACGCAGGTAAGCTGAACGATCAATTCGTTACGGTAACCGAAAAAACCGTCCGTTTCGCGAGCGTGTGAGTGCGAATGGGTTTTAACGGGAAGTTGGAAGCTTTGGAAGTGTGTAGTTAACTGCTTACGATAAATGATGATCTACTCCATCTCGCTCTCGTCTATATCAAAATTCGCATAGACCTTCTGCACGTCGTCGTAATCTTCGATGACGTCGTAGAGCTTCAGCATTTTTTGGGCGTCGGGGCCTTCGAGTTTGATGTAGGTTTGCGGGATCATCGAAACTTCGGCGGCTTGGGGTTCGATGCCGGCGGCTTTTAGGGCGTCGGTAACGGCTTCGAATGCGTCGGGCGTAGTGTAGATCTCAAAAACGTCGCCTTCGTTCTGCATGTCGTCGGCACCGGCTTCGATGGCGATGTCGAAAAGCTCGTCTTCGCTTTTTGTGGCTTTGTCGACGACAATGTAGCCTTTTTTATCGAACATCCACGCGACCGAACCGGCTTCGCCCAGATTGCCGCCATTTTTCGAGAAGATGTGCCGCAACTCGGCCACAGTGCGGTTGCGGTTGTCGGTCATTGTTTCGACCAAAACCGCAACGCCGTTCGGGCGACGGCAGCGTGGCCTATACCTCCCGCGCCATCGGGTTCCTGGCTCAGCCCCACTA
>JANNGV010000531.1:0-3599 GCA_031404055.1 Chloracidobacterium sp. | reverse complement strand
GGCTGCCGGGCGCCGTGGCATCGCCGCGGTACTCCAGATAAATTGTGCCGGTAGCACCGTTGGCGTCGTGATCGGATAAGGGGATTCCTTGGGTATCGACCAAATTCCCTATCGTTTTCGGCGAAGTGCCGTCGGCAAGTGCGATTTGTCGCCCGGCAAACCAATCCAGCCGGCCCGAAACTCGTCCGCCGACGCGGTTTGCGGCCCAGAAGATAAATGGAAAGCACCACTCAGGCACCCAATCACGGAGATTGGTATTTTTTTCGATACTACTGACGTCGTAATGAATCGTTCCGGCTCCGGATTCGTTTAGCGCTTTGTATTCAAATCCGCGGGATTCGAGTTCGTTGAACAGGCGCTTTTCAAAATAACTGTCCGGGTGCGGATAGTGATTTTTGACGACATTTTTCACACCCATCATCACACGTCGCCAATAGCCGAGGATCGCCCGCCGGGCGCTCTGGGCGTTGAACGTCGTCGTGTTCCAATCACCGCCGAGAATGGTCGGAAGGGGCGGCAGAGTGTCGAGGTGATCGAGAATTATCTTCATTTGCCGATGCCGGTGAGCACGAGAGCAATGTGCGTCCAGATGAATGGTCACGGCCCTAAATTCTCCGGTGTGATGTTCGATGTCGGCAACCAACGCCCGCAGATACCCAAGCCGTTTCTCCTTTCCCCACATCTTGTCCTTTCCGTTCGGCAGCGGTATCGCATGAGCATTTTTCATCGGAAACCGCGAGAACATCGCCAGACCGTGGATGGACCTAGTATTCTCGCCCTCCATTTCCGATTCGACACCGCTGCCCTTTTGCAGCGCAATGTAAACCGGAGCGAACGCGTAATTCAGCTTTAGCTTTTTAGCAATTTCCTGTGCAACAAATCGATTTCCGCTCCGCGCCATGCCGTAATCAAGTTCGGTCAGAAGAAGAAGATCTTTATGTTTTAGATCTTCGTGATCTTTTAGCGCGTTAATAATGCCGTCAAAAATACAGCCTCGCTCGATGTTCCAGGCAAGGGCTGTGATTTTGTCAGTCCGAGCTCCCATCCTGGTTTGAGGAGGGGTGGCTGCGTTTCGCAGACGGGGTGGCGCGACTGGACCCTTCTGCCCGTCAGTCAGGAGGCCCGTCACCACCCCGTCAGCCGAGGCGGCTGCCACCCCTCCTTTGAAAGGAGGGGAGCTTGCTCCGAGTTCTGACAAATCCTCACAGACTACCGCATTCAAGATACTTTCGACTTCAGACCGGATTTCCTTATAGAGAGCCGACGCCTCCATTTCCGGGGTAGACTCGAACTTCAAAAGTTCGGGGAAATGCCGGTTCAGATCGTGGTCAAGTATTTCAGGCGATGTGTTGTTTGAAGAGATTTGAGCGGCCATAGATAACTTTAAGGTGGACAGGAGTTTTTGAGGGATTTCGCATTTTCACTCTCAGCGTTCTCTGCGAAATCTCCGCGATCCTCCGCGTTAAAATCACTTGTAACGCAGAGCCCGCTGAGAAGGACGCGGAGTGCGTAGAGCAATAAGGGTGCTGCCGTTCACTCAATCATCGTAACGCTCTTTTGCCGGGGCGACGGCCAGGAAATCGCTCGTTATCCGTTCAGAATAAACGCTCAAAAGTTCTTCGAGCCGTTTCTGCTTTTTAGAATAAAATATCAGCCCGACGTGCTTTGGTTTGCTCACGCGATAGACGATCTCGTCCTCAACATATTGCGAGGTGTCGGGAGCATCCTGATTGGCAAGGGCAAGGGCGACTCCGGCAAAATCCTTACGCAGTTTCGGCAATTTATATGGATTTTCCGGCGACGATGTCTCCAGTTTTGCCCATTCCCGCCAAAGGTTGAAATTGCAGGCGTGTTCCAGAACGTTTGAAATATATGCACCGCCAACGCGGCAAGCGACCTCTAATAAATAGAACTTACCGTCATCGGAGCTTTGCAAAAACTCCGCGTGCGACACGCCCTGCTGATAATGAAATGCTTTGAGCAATTCCGTGTTCAGTTTTTCCAGTTTTGAGCGATCGGCCGATTTGTACGGAACTATTGACGACGTAAAAACGCCGCCATAATGCGACACGCTGAATGGCGGCGTGCCATATTGGCTGACGCCGCAAACCATTACCTTGCCTTTATATACAACGGAATCGACATGAAAAACATGGCCTGCTATAAACTTTTCGATTAAAAACTGCGACGGGTGATCGCGCCAGGTGTTCCGGGCGTCAAGATCGTTTAGGGCATTCCAAACTTCCTCTTTTGTCTCGCACTTTCGAATGCCGAACGCGGAAACTTCATTTCGCGGCTTCACGACCCACGGGCCCGAACCGCTGTCGAGATAATCATTGATCGAATCAGGATGAAAAACGCCGACAAATGACGGACACGGAATCGCCGACTCGCACGCAATATTCCGCATCGCCAGTTTGTCGCGGAACCGCAGGGCATGCGAGCTGGTCATGCCGCCGAGCTGTAAGTGTTCGCGGGCTTTTGCCGCCGTAAGCACGTCGAATTCGTCCAGCCCGACAATGCGATCGATCGATTTTGTGCCCGCAATATTAATGACTGCCCGCACGTAATCATCCGCGACGGCCTCGTCAGCGACCGTTCTCACGTCATTTAACGCGGTCCAGGCCCACGGCTGATCAAGAAGTTTTTTGCGCGTAACCAGCGTCAGGTCCCAACCCGCGTTCTGGCATTCATCCAGGAACTCGTTTCCCTTAAATTCACTTGCGATGCAAACAATGTGATGCTTCATATTGCAGATTTTATATTCCAGATTTCAGATTCCAGATAGAAGACAGTTGTCGAATTTGGAATATGAAATTTGGAATCTGGAATTCGGAATATCCGAATTACTTTCTCAAGAAACTATCCATACTCCAGTCACCTGAGCCTTTAAGCATAAATGCCAGTGCAATAAACAAATACAAAAACGCTAATTCCTGCTTCTGAAACGGGTCTGCCCGGTGAACGCCAAGCAGGGCGACCAGCATCGTAACAGCGATGAAAAAACTCGAAACTCTTGTAAAAAGGCCGAGAGCGAGAAATAAACCGCCGAGAAATTCGGACAACGCCGCCGCCCACGCAAAAACAGCCGGAAGCGGGAAACCGATTCTGGCCGTGCCTTCGATAAAACCGTCCGATGGCGGCATTTTGCCTATCCCATGCGAGAAGGCCAGGGCTGCGCCCGCAAAGATTCTAAGCAGCGTCAGTCCCGCATTGGCAAGCGGTGAGAGCCCCGATTCGCCTCCAAACAGTATTTTTTTCAGCATTCGACTTTCTCCATCACAGGGTTTATTTTGCGCTCAAAGAATGGCACAATTTAGGCGGAAAGACAATAAACAAGTTAGTTTTGATCATCGGTATCGGCACCGGCGATCGACGAATTTTTGAGGTTTAAAAATGGGCGATATCGATCTTGCAAATCTGGTTAGTCACCTTGTTATATACATGGTCGTTCTGCTTCTGGCAATCTCCGCCCACGAAGCCGGCCATGCATGGATGTCTTATAAGTTCGGCGACGACACCGCCTATATGCTTGGCCGCGTGACATTGAATCCGGTCAAGCACACCGATCCGATCGGTACGTTGCTTATACCGATACT
>JANNGV010000530.1:0-3788 GCA_031404055.1 Chloracidobacterium sp. | reverse complement strand
GCTGTCGTGTGGAACGGGAACGCGCGTGTCGGTATGCAGCGGACGCGTGTGAAGTTTGTGGACATGAGCGAGGCGGAGATCGATTTTCTGGTTGAACGCGGCGATCCGCTCGATAAGGCCGGGGCGTATGCGGTGCAGGCCCAAGCCGCTTTATTTATTGAAGGCATTGAGGGCGATTATTGGAATGTCGTAGGTTTACCGGTCAGTCTTGTTTATAGACTAATAAATGAAAAATGACCGGAGAGCAAGCATTGAGTTGACCTGGCCTGAGAGTTATTTCGCTTTTTGCAATATTGCAAGCAGGTTGATCGCTGCAGTAATTGAAAAAGGCAGATCCGAGATCGATCTACCTTCGGAGCCCAATTGAGTTTTAGTCTTAGAGAAGACCGTCAATCTTTTTGCCGATTGGGACGGTGACATCGAATTTCGGGTCAATGCCGCCAAAGGCAGCGCCGGATTGGTTGCCGGTTTTGTCCAAGATAACGAACGACGGGACCTGGTCGATCTTAAACTGCTTCAACAAAAGAGCACCGTCCGAATCGCGGAGGACGGGAATTGTCAGCTTGTTCGCTGCTGTAAACTTGCGAACAGCGTCGTCGCTGGCAAAGTTCTTTGACTTTGCGTTGGTCGAATCCGTTACGACAAAATAGAACACCACGTTTTTGCCCGCATATTTTTTTGCGAGAACGTTGGCATACTCCGCCTGTTTGCTTGACAGAGGCAACCAACTTGCACCGATCGCAATAACGACAACCTTGCCTTTTTGACTCTCAATGTCTACCGAACCGCCATCCAGCTTTGTCAGCGGCGTCTGAGCCGCAGCGGCAAACGCGAAAACAGCTACAATGGCAAAAACCAAAGCAATCGATTTTAAGGTTTTCATAATTTTACGAGGCCCAACAAGTAAGACCTCTGCAAACTAAGATGCAAGTTTGATGCCAGCTTACTGTCTTCGGTTGAGAATAACGTTGTCGATCAGCCGCACCTTGCCGAAACGGACCGCGACCGCCACTAACACTTCACTATCTTCAATCTTATCAACAGGTTCAAGAGCATCATTATCGACGACGGCGACATAATCGATACGCGCAAGAGGCTCGGATGCGATCTTCGATTCGACAATTTGAGCGAGTGCCGACCCATTTCGTTCACCATTTCGAAAGGCAATTTTAGCTTCGCGGAGGGCTTGATAGATTATAGAAGCTTTTTGACGCTCTTCGTCACTCAGATAGGCGTTGCGGGAAGACATCGCGAGGCCCGATTCTTCGCGTACCGTTGGAACGACGACTATCTCGGTTTCAAATCCGAGATCGCGGGCAAGCTTTTTGACGACACCGACCTGTTGGGCGTCTTTACTGCCGAAAAACGCTAGATCGGGCCGGACGGTGTTGAAAAGGATAGTAACGACCGTTGCGACGCCGCGAAAATGGCCGGGCCGCGACGCTCCTTCGAGCGTTTCGGTAAGGCCCTCAACATAGACATAGGTCGCGAAACCTTCACCGTAGATCTCGTCGGTGTCCGGCGCGAAAACATAATCCACCTCATACTCCGCAAGCAGAGAGGCATCGGCGGTCAGGTCGCGAGGATATTTTTCAAAATCCTCGCCGGGGCCGAACTGGCTTGGGTTGACGAAGATAGAAACGATAACAATGTCCGACATCTGCCGGGCCTCTTTTACAAGTGTCAGATGCCCCTCATGCAAAGCTCCCATCGTCGGGACAAAGCCGATGGTCTTGCTCTCCCGCCGAAGTTTGCGGGCGATTGATGCCATTCTTTGTTTACGATTGATGATTTCCATTTAATCTAATGAAATACGAACTCTTCTAAAGCTCGTCGTCATTAAAGATCGGACTCCGGCGTTTTTTGGATGCTGCATTTTGCAGGTCTCGTTTCAAAATCAATATAGGCAGTATAAATGCCAATAAGACTAATCCATAAAAAACTAAACCGACAATCACATCAGTTGCGGAAGGCCCATCATACATTCTTTTTTCGTCCCAGAAACGGCCGGGATACAAATATTCATAAATAATAGCCAGTGTAAAGGCGAACGAAGCGGGCCGAAAATTGCGAGGATAATCCTGGTTACGAACCTAATCAAGAATACGTCTCCTAAAAGTTAAGCTTTCATTTCTTTCTTCGCAGCTTCAGGCATCCCATAAGATTCTTCGGCATTCGGGTAATTTCCGCTTCGCACATCGTCCATCCAATTCGTGATCGCGTTCGAAATCACTTCGCTTACGTTTGCGTACTGGCGGACGAAGCGCGGCTGGCGGCCGAAGGTGAAGCCGATCAGGTCATGGAGCACGAGCACCTGGATGTCGCAAGCAGCTCCGGCACCAATGCCGACGGTCGAAATTTTTAGTTCCTTTGTGATTATTGCGGCAATCTCTCGCGGGATGAGTTCGAGGACGATGGCAAAGGCACCGGCGTCTTCCAACATTTTTGCGTCGTCGATCAGCTTGTTTGCATCAACGGCGGTTTTGCCCTGCACACGATAGCCGCCAAGTTTGTGGACCGACTGCGGCGTCAGGCCGATGTGGGCCATAACTGGGATTTCTTCATCGACCAGGCGTTTTACCAGATCGACACGGTTTCGTCCGCCCTCGAGCTTTACCGCCTCGGCACCGCCATTTTTCAATAGGCGCATGGCGTTCCGCACGGCTTTGTTGTCGCCGGTGTGGAAGCTTCCGTACGGCATGTCGGCAACTATCAGAGCGCTGCTCGATCCGCGTTTTACGGCTTTTGTCGCCGAAAGTATTTCGTCCAGGGTGACGGGTATTGTATTGCCGTAACCATGAATTACATTGCCCATGCTGTCACCGACCAGAATAATGTCCACGCCGGCTTCATCCACAATACGGGCGGTTGGATAATCGTAAGCCGTAAGACACACCAGCTTTTCACCTTTCTCCTTGGCCGCTCTGAGCTCCGGAACATAAACTTTTTCGGGTTGGTCGGGTTTTAGGTAGGCCATAAAATTGTCATAAGTCTAGCCGTTCGCGGTTTTTAAGTCTAGCCGTTTGACGATAAATGCAGGCCACTCCGGGCGTTGGGATTCCAACGTGCGACGTGCGAGTTATCCTCGCATTCGACAAGAAGCGTGCTGATGTCTTTGTGAAGTATCGGATGTGTGTATGTTGGAGCCACCTCGTTCATCGGCACTAGGACAAATCTCCGCAAATGAGCTCGTGGGTGCGGGACGGTCAAAAATGGCGTGTCGGTCTGCTCATGATTGTAAAAAAGGAGGTCAAGATCGATCGTTCGCGGTTTTTTTAATGATTTATCGGTGCGCCCAAGCAAATATTCGATGCGGAGCATGCGGGCAAGCATCTGCGTAGGTGTAATTCCTTCGGCTCGAATCTCCGCCACCATATTCAAAAAGGTAGGGGCACCTTCGTCGAGGCCGACCGGCTCTGTTTCATAGATCGCCGAAAGCTTGTTGACGACAAAGCTCGCCTCCATAAGCCCGCGGACGCCAAGCAAGAGATTTCCGGCCCGGTCGCCCAGATTCGAGCCGATCCCGACGTATGCTGTAATCGATTCGGATTCCATAAAGGATATTCAACTTGATAATAGAATGATTTTAGTGTGTCAAACCAATTGCATACTAACTTTTAAATCATTTGCGAATCCCTATGTATGCTTGCCTATTGACAGAGGCGCTATTATGGCCTAATTTCGGTGTATCCAGAATTGTGTGGGGTCACCTTTTCGCTTCGGGTGATTCCCTTTTGGCGGAAGGAAATTGTGATCCGGGGGTTCGGTTAATTAATCGCCAGAACTCT
>JANNGV010000529.1:0-17416 GCA_031404055.1 Chloracidobacterium sp. | reverse complement strand
CAAGGACATCGACGAATCGAACAAAGAGAATATCGCCGAGCGCCTGCCGGTTTTCACGGGCGCAATTGTCGTACTAAGCCAAGTGCTGCACAACAAGAATGAGTCAGACGACACACGCCGCGAAGCCGCATTTTCTCTTGGAGCTATCGGAAATACATCGGCCGTACCAGTCCTGCGGATGCATCTAAGCAGCCCAGACCCATATCTCGCCGAGATCTGCAAGGAAGCCCTTCTCAACATCGAAAAATCGGAATAGAGCGCTGTTCTTTTGATTTGAATCGTGGAGTAAGCAGGATTTATCCACGCTTAAACCCATCAGAGACGGAAAAATTCGAGCCTGGCAAAAACGGTGCGTTTGGGGCACTAGGACAAATTGTGACGGAATCACAAGGGAGGTTGATAAAACAGGGCGGTAAGAAAGAATCTTTGTCTTTCGCTCAAGATTTGTTTTAATAGGTTTATGCAGGCAGCACAATCATATACCGGCGAATCGGAAACCCTTGCAGAGTGCTATTCGCGCGTCCGGGCCTATACGGAACAGCTCTGCGAACCGCTTGAAATCGAAGATTACATACCGCAGCCGGTCGTCGACGTCTCGCCGCCTAAATGGAACATAGCCCACACTACGTGGTTTTTTGAGGAAATGATCCTCAAAGCAGTCGTGCCGGACTACAAGGTCTTTGACGAAAATTTCGGCTTTCTTTTTAACAGCTACTACAACACCATCGGTGAACGCACCGCCCGCGACCATCGCGGTGCCCTCAGCCGACCGACCGTAAAGCAGGTCTTTGCGTATCGAAAACACGTCGATGAAAAGATGCTCGAACTCCTGTCAGGTCTTAGCTCCCCTCCTTACGAAGGAGGGGTGGAATTTGGCTCCCATCCTGTCTTAGGAGGGGTGGCAGCCGCTTCGGCGGACGGGGTGGTTGGCGGACGGGGTGGTTCTCTCCGATCAGAACCGGAAGCGAACGCGACGATCCACGATCTCATCATCCTTGGCCTCAACCACGAACAGCAGCACCAGGAGCTCTTCATCACCGATCTAAAATACACTTTCAGTGTCAACCCCCTTTTTCCCGCGTACCGCAAAGATTTCGCTACGGAAGAAACGGCTGAATCCGGTTCGGCCAGGTTTATCGAACTTAAAGAAGGCGTTTATGAGATCGGGCATTCAGGCGATGGCTTTTATTTTGACAATGAGCGTGCCCGTCACAAGGTTTATCTGCACGATTTTGAGATTGCGTCGAAGCTCGTTACAAATTTCGAGTTCCTGGAATTCGTCAATGATCACAGTTACCATGATCATCGCCTCTGGCATTCCGAAGGCTTGGATTGGGTAAAGCAAAATGGCATCGAATCGCCGCTGCATTGGCACAAGCTCGATGGAGAATGGCACCAATTTACGCTCGGCGGTTTGCGAAAGCTAAATTTTGACGCTCCGGTCTGCCATATTTCTTATTACGAAGCGGCTGCTTTCGCGGAATGGAAGGGAATGCGGCTGCCGACAGAATTCGAGTGGGAAGCGGCGAACGAGAAGTTTGAGTGGGGCTTGCGTTGGGAATGGACCAACTCGGCGTACCTTCCGTATCCCGGCTTCAAAAAACCGGACGGAGCATTAGGCGAATACAACGGCAAGTTCATGATCAACCAGATGGTCTTGCGCGGAGCGTCGGTCGCAACTCCGCCTGGCCACAGCCGCGGCACATACCGGAATTTTTTCCATCCGCACTTGCGATGGCAGTTTACGGGAATAAGATTGGCAAGATAGGTCTAGATTCTAAATTCCAGATTCCAGATTGGACACCTCTTATTGCCGATTTTGTGAGGAATTACGGAATCTAAATGTGGAATTTGGAATCTAAATGTGAAATTTGGAATTATGAATTCATCTCCATCACCTGAATTAACTACCTTCGCCGAAGACGTTCTTGGCGGCCTGACATCTACGCCAAAACGGCTCTCGTCAAAATATTTTTACGACGACGAAGGCTCGCGGCTGTTTCAGGAAATAATGAAGCTGCCCGAGTATTACCCGACCCGTGCCGAGTACAAGTTGTTCACGGAACAAACCAACGAGATAGCCAATGCCTTTACCTGCGGCGCCGAAAAGATCGACATCATTGAACTCGGTGCCGGAGATGGCACCAAAACGGCCGTATTGATCGAACACTTTCTCAAACAGAACGTCGATTTCACATACGCTCCCATCGATATTTCCAAAGAAGCCTGCGAAGCCCTGTCGGCAAAATTCAATGCCAAATTTCCCGTCCTGCAGATCGACCCGCATCACGGCGATTATTTTAAAATTCTCGATTCGTTAAAGAACGGCAATGGCCGCCGCAAGGTCATTCTGTTTCTTGGTTCGAACATCGGCAATTTTAATCGCGACGAGGCCGTCGATTTCTTTCGCCAGCTTCGAGCGGTGATGAATGATAATGACCGTATCTTCATCGGCTTCGACATGCAGAAGGACCCGCGAGTGATTGTCAAGGCATACGACGACGCGGCGGGCGTCACCGCGGCCTTCAATCTAAATCTTCTTAGCCGCATTAATCGCGAGCTCGGCGCCGATTTTGTCGTCGATAATTTTTCGCACTATGCCCAATACCGCCCCGTCGAATGCGCCGCCCGGTCGTTCCTGATCAGCCGCGAAAAGCAAACAGTGAACATTTCCGCCTTGAATCGCAGCTTTGAGTTCGAACAGTGGGAGCCGATCTTTATGGAGATCTCGCAAAAATACACGGCCGTGATGATCGACGAACTAGCATCCGCAAGCGGATTCGAGATTGCCGAAACGTTTTTGGACGAGGAAAATTTCTACTGCGATTCGCTCTGGCAGCCTGTTTAGAAGTTCAACCATTAGTTTGTTTTTTGTTACGATCAACAAGCTAAAGCTTGAACTCTGAACATCGATGAAAATCAACGTACTCACCTTCGACACGCTCGATTCCACTAACACCGAAGCGATGAAACAAGCCCGTCTCGGTGCCGACGAAGGCCTGTGTATAGTCGCACGCCAACAGACATCTGGCCGCGGCCGTCATGGCCGGACGTGGGTGTCCGAAAAAGATGCCGGTTTGTATTTCAGCATCGTCCTTCGTCCAAGACTTGAAATGCGCTTTCTGCCGCTTGTCACACTAATGGCCGGCGTCGCCGCCTACGATACACTTCGGGAATACGGACTGGATCCCGATATTAAATGGGTCAATGACATTCTGGTAAATGAAAAAAAGATCAGCGGCATTCTGGCGGAAACTGTTGAGACAGCAAAAGGCGTTGCTGTAATCGTCGGTATCGGGATTAACATCAAATCGTCAAATGTGCCGCCCGAGATAGCGGACACCGCAACTTCGATCGAGACCGAGATCAGCTCCCCTCCTTACGAGGAAGGGGTGGACGCGTTTCGCGGACGGGGTGGTTCTTTCTCGTCCGAAATTTCACTCCAGCAAACACTGGCTAAGTTCCTCGACTACTTCTACAGCATTCTTAACAGTGAAAACGGCCCCAAAGAAATTCTCGATGAATGGCGCCGCCGCTCATCCTATTTCTCCGGCAAAAAAGTCCGTGTTGTGCTGGAAAATGAAACGATAATTGGCACAACGGAAGGTCTGGAAGTAAACGGCGCGCTGCGCGTGCGAAAAACCGATGGCAATGTAACAATCATTCAGGCCGGCGACGTCGAACGACTACGGCCTGACGACTTCTTTCTTTTTTGACAGAAAACTGAAGCGTCCCAAAATGCTCCGTCTTGTTCCTCTTGTTCGTGCTAGTTCCTCTTTTTCGGTGGTAAGAAAAGGAAAACCACGGAACAAAATGAACAAGAAGGAAGAAAAGGAATCGATCAGCATTGATAAATAGGTTTTCAAAGAACTCTAAATAGACATTTTGCCGACTAGCCAACGCCGCAATTATTTCTTTGCGTATAACGCCGGAAACTGCTTTTTGAGATTCTCGAGCTTTGGCAGATCGTGAGCGATTATGTACGGGCTGTCGAGATTCTGCGGCAAGTAATCCTGATGATAGGCCTCAGCCACGTAGAATTTTTCAAGCAGCACTACCTGCGTAACGATCGGGCTTTTGTAGACCCCGGCCGCACCAAGTTTCTCAATGTAGCTCATGGTTGTCTGTTTCTGTGTTTCATCGGTGTAGAAGATTGCTGAACGGTATTGCGGTCCGGTGTCTGGGCCTTGTCTATTCAGCTCGGTCGGATCGTGCGCAACCTTGAAAAATACGTCTAAAAGCTGTTCGTACGAAACCTTTGCCGGGTCGAATGTGATCTGTACCGCTTCGGCATGCGCGGTCTTGCCGTCACTCACCGCATCGTAATTTGCCGTTTTCGCCGTTCCGCCCGAATACCCGGACTTTACGTCGATAACGCCCTTAGTATTTTCAAAAACCGCCTCCACACCCCAGAAACATCCGCCCGCAAAGATAGCGATCTGCTTGTCGCCAAGGGCCATGACGTTGGATGGCGGCTGTGCTTCCGCCATCGGCGCGGCCGGAATGCCGGACGAGCTGACCGAGCTGCAAGCCAGCAAGGAGCCAACTGCAAAAACCGAAAGTAATTGGAAAAAATTAGAAATCATATTTATTTACCTCTCACAGAGAAATACCGGGGCGTTCGGTTTATATTCCGGTGATATTAATACGTCTATCATTGTTTTCGTCCCGCGATACCAGATTAGATGCATTTAGTCGTCATCCGTATCGTCAAATATTGCAGAGGTTTGCCGCGTTCGATTAACCCGAAGCTGTAAAACTTCGGGCCGCGAATAATGTCCGACCGGATCAAAATTCTGCCGCTCTTCACGGACTCTTTTGTGATCGATCGTCGCGATCAGAAGCTTTTCTTCATTTAGAAATGGCTCGACCACCCATTCGCCGTCCGGCCCTGCAATGCAAGATCCTCCGTCCGCAAGACATTCAGGAGCGTTTTCGACAATCTTGTGGATATTGGGTAATTCGGAGGGTAAATCGGTTTTGCGCATCAAACACGAAACTGAAGCAACATACGAACGCGATTCTTTCGCGATAAATCGCGTGATATCCCGCGTATTTCTGATACTTCCCGGCCATACGGCAATGTGAAGGTCTTCGCCCTGTGCGTATAAAGAAGTTCTGGCCAGCGGCATCCAATTTTCCCAACAATTCAGGCCGCCGACCGTGAACGCTTCGAGTTCGTGAACACGCAAGCCATGTCCGTCACCCGCCGCCCACGTCAGGCGTTCGTCGTACGTTGGCATCAACTTGCGATGCACCGAGCCGATCTCGCCGTTTTTGTCGATATAGACTAGCGAGGCGTAAATGCTCTTTCCGCGATCCAACGGGCGTTCGATAGTTCCAACATAAACAGCTATCTTTGATCTGCGGGCCAGTTCGCAAATGCCGTTTAGATGTCCGCGTTCTATGCAAACAGCCTGGTTGACATGTTCGGCGTGGAACTCTTTGTGAAACGGTGAGTTAAAGGCCGTGACGTTTGAATATTCGAGCCAGAATGGATAGCCCGGGACACAAGCTTCGCCGAACGCGACGAGGTCGCAGCCAAACGCGGCGGCTTCCGCAATGCTTCGGTAAACCTTTTCAAGCGTCGCTTCGCGGTTCAACCAGACAGGTGTGATCTGGGCTAGGGCAATCGATAGTTGATCCATATTAATAAAAGGTCAAGGCTCTTTAGCTCGGACTAGTCCGAAAACGGAGAAAGGTTTGCTTCAAGACTAATACCCAGATTTGACTAGTTGACCGGGAAAGAATTTCTATCTCTTTCCGCTTCCGAAGCAATGAAACCAAAACTTGCCCATTGATCGCCTTTGATAACCTCGCTGAAAATATCCATTGCTTTTGCTTTCTCACCGTTATAATAAAAGTAATTCCCTATGCCGTAGCCGAGCGACGCCGAACCAAGCGTGTTTGCATCACCCCGGATCGCAGCGAGCAGCTCCGCGTCTTTTATGTCGCCGCGGTTGAGCTTGATAAGTTTTAGATAATCGGTGTTTTCTATCAGTTCGACCTCGGCGGCAAAGGGTTCGAGAAGCTTTTTAGCCTCTTTCGCTTTTCCCATCCGCCGCAAGGTCATGTAATGCCAATAGGTCGTAGCGACACGCATATCGTTGTTTTTAGACACTTTTTGGCATTCTTTGTAAGCCCGCAATGCGTTCTTGAAATCGCCTTTCAGATAATATGCGAGGCCGAGGTGATACCAGATATTCGATTGCAGTGTACTCGTCGGAATATTTTTCGCGTTCGGGATGCCGTCAGGCTCAATCTCGTCAGCCTTTCCCTTGATAAGCTTCGCTGCCGATTCAAAATCCCTTATTGCATCGTCAAAACAACGGATGGTAATAAAACGGTGGCCGCGATGGCGGTACATCCGGGCATCTTTAGGGAATTTCCCGATCCCTTGCGTGAAAATATCGATCGCGGTCTTGTAATCACCTAAGTAAGCCGTCCGCCGACCAAGCCAACCAATCGCAGCGGGATCATTAGGATTATTTGAAAACGTTTCGCGGGCTTCGCCTAGTTTTGTCACGTAGACTGTTCTTGTCTCTTCGCTCAGAACGGGTGGTATCTGCTTTGCGTTTTCGACACAGCCTTGCGGAACCGCGACAAAGTTTAAGGCCAGCAAAACGGAGCAGATCGCTATGGCGTGTTTCATACGCGGATTTTAGCAAAAATTCTTGGCAAATCCCTAAGGTTTGTACTTCTGCCTATATCGGTGGTGTGCTAAATTAGCCTCATGTCAAATTTGATGGCGTTCACGCTGCCTGAAAAACTCAAACAAGCCTATAAGGCGGAGATCCAAAAAACAATAGAAGACAAACGCATTTCCCGCATTTGGGAGAAGGATGCGTCCGTCTGGACCGGCAATGACGAATCGAAATGGCTCGGCTGGCTTGAAATCGTCAGCGAGGAATTGCTGAACGTACAGGCATATCGCGACCTGCGGCAAGATGTTGAGTCAGCGGGATTTAAGGATATTCTACTGATGGGAATGGGCGGATCGTCGCTTTGCCCGGAAGTGCTGGCGATGACGTTCGGCGTCGATAATTTTCATATTCTCGATTCCACAGTTCCGGCACAAGTGATCACCATCGAGAGTAAACTCGATCTAGCGAATACGCTCTTCATCGTCGCAAGCAAGAGTGGATCGACGCTTGAGCCGAATTGTTTCAAGCAATATTTTTTCGACCGCGTGTCGAAAGCGGTCGGCAAGGAAAATGCCGGAAAGCAGTTTATCGCTATTACAGATCCCGGCTCGAAGATGCAGCAGATAGCTGAAGCCGACGGGTTCCGGCATATTTTCTACGGTAAACCGGAGATCGGCGGCAGATTTTCCGCACTCTCGGCTTTCGGATTGACGGCAGCGGCGGCGATGGGCCTCGATGTCGAAAAATTGCTGAACAGTGCCGCCTCGATGGTCCGGTCGTGCAAGGCAACGAATCCAAACGAGAATCCCGGTGCGATTTTAGGCACGATTCTTGGCACATGCTACCGCAGCGGCCGCGACAAACTGACCATTTTTACGCCTCCAGAAGCTTACGATGTTGGTGCCTGGCTTGAGCAGCTTATTGCCGAATCGACCGGCAAGAACGGCGTTTCGATCATCCCGGTCGATCGCGAACCCCTGCAAATGGTAGATGCATACGGGGAAGACCGCATCTTCGTCAACTTTACAATGAAAGGTTCGGAGGTCGATGAAGATACTTTGGCGGACCTCAAAGACATCGAAGATACCGGACATCCGATGATCAATATCGAGCTCGAAAACCTTTACGGCCTGGGACAGGAATTTTTCCGGTGGGAATTCGCCACAGCCGTCGCCGGGGCGATCATGGGGATAAATCCGTTCAATCAGCCCGACGTCGAATCCGCAAAGATCGAGGCCCGCAAAATCACTGACGCATATGAAAAATCGGGCGCCCTTCCCGATGAAGAGCCGTTTTTTGAAGAAGACGGGATCAGTCTTTTTGCCGCCGATGAATATGCGGCGGAACTGGGCAATGTCGTCGAAGATAAAACGCTTGCCGGTTTTCTCGAAGCTCACTTATGGAACATCGCCGAGAACGATTATTTTGCGATCCTCGCATATATTGAAATGGACGCCGAGCACGAGCAGATCCTTCAGCAGATCCGAACACACGTTTTGGAACACTACAGCGTCGCCACGTGCCTTGGGTTCGGCCCCAGATTTCTGCACTCTACCGGCCAGGCGTACAAGGGCGGTGCGAACAACGGCGTGTTTTTGCAGATCACCTCTGATGATGCCGTCGATGTGCCGGTGTCCGGACAAAACTTTACTTTTGGTGTAGTCAAATCCGCACAGGCACACGGCGATTTTCAAGTGCTGCTTGATCGTGGACGCCGAGCCTTGCGGGTTCATCTGGGCGGGGACGTAAAATCCGGACTGGAAAAACTACTCGAGCTAGTTGTGTGATCCTGTCGTTATCTGCAATCAAACAAAATGCGGCGATAACTTTGAATTGTCGTGCCTGTAGGCCACGCGTCTCCATTTGCTTCGGCCTAACTGAAAGCTTCGAGATACTTGACGCCAGCGCCAGTGTTGAAGATGACGACTGACTCGCCTTCCTGAACCACATCGTCGGCAATGAGTTTTCGCAACGCTGGGAGGCATGCGGCACCTTCGGGAGCAGTGAAAATACCTTCGGCGGCACCGATCTCGGCTACGGCTTTTATCAATTCTTCGTCGGTAACGGAGATAGCGGTGCCGCCTGAGGCTCGGATAGCGTCGAGGATCAGAAAATCGCCGATGGCTTTTGGCACGCGCAGGCCGGAGGCGACCGTGGCGGCATTTTCGAACTCGTCGGCGAAGCGTTCGCCCGCGTGAAATGCGCGGACAATCGGGGCACATGTTTCGGATTGGACCGAGACCATTCGCGGGCGACTCGAATCGATCCAGCCCATTTGCTCCATTTCGTCGAAGGCCTTCCACATTCCGATCAGGCCGGTGCCGCCGCCGGTTGGGTATAGGATTACGTCGGGCAGCGTCCCTTTTCCCCCTTCCACCACCCCGTCAGCCGACCACCCCGCCGATGAAGCATCGGCACCCCTCCTCAAACCAGGAGGGGAGCTAAATCCTGCCACCCCTCCTAAGACAGGAGGGGAACTTAGAGATGCGAACTGCTCGGCCAACTCGTAACCCATCGTCTTTTTGCCTTCGACACGATACGGTTCTTTCAGGGTCGAGACGTCGAACCATCCTTCGGCCTCTTTGCGTTCGGCGACTATCTTGCCGCAATCGGTGATAAGGCCGTCAACAAGCGTTACGAACGCTCCTGTTTGCCGGCATTCGATAATGTTTGCCTGCGGCGTGTCGAGCGGCATAAAGATATATGCTTCCATGCCTGCACGAGCGGCGTATGCCGCCAACGCTCCGGCCGCGTTGCCGGCGGACGGAACGGCGAGTTTCGTGACACCCAATTCCTTCGCCATTGAGATCGCGGCCGTCATTCCACGGGCTTTAAAGCTCTGGGTTGGATTCTGACCTTCGTCCTTGATATACAGATCGAGTTTTATGGAAAGCGATTTTGCGAGGTTTTCGGCTTTCAGCAGAGGCGTCCAGCCTTCGCCGAAGCTGACGATGTTTTCGGCATCTTCAACCGGCAAAACCTCGCAGTAGCGCCAAAGTGAGGATTCACGACTCCTCAGCGATTCTTTGGTAAGCGTCTCGGCGGCTTTTTCCAGATCGTAACGAACAAGGAGCGGCTTTCCGCACTCTACACAGAGATTTTGAAGTGTACGTGCTTCATGGCGAAGCCCGCAAAGCGCACATTCGAGGTGAGTGACATTCATAGAGTAAAGTTACGCCTTTGGATGTGATTCCTTCTACAATGTCACGCCTAAACGCGTAACTCTTGCCTACTTCTTCCAAATAAATTCCTTAAATAGATTAAAGGCCGCGTTGAGGCCGAGCGATATTGTTCCACTTCGCAGCCCATCTTTGTAATCGTATCTTTTCGGATACCACGTTTCGTAAGCGATAATGCTCGAAGCGTAGGTACCGGCTATGCGAGGCAATCCGAAAACTCTTTTTCCGCGTGCGTCTCGTGCCGTGACAGGCGAGATAATCGCATTGCGAAGTCGCGCGGAAACGCCTTTATTTTTGCTGCGATAGAAGCCGCTATCGACCTTGAGAGTTTCGTCCAGGGAAAAAATCGTCGTCTGTTTTATCGCGTTTCTTCCAAAATTGGACGCGAAGCGGCGGCCGAAGCCTTCCCATTTATAGCCCCATTCCTCCGGCGAATTCCGCCAGGTGGAAATGCCCGCTCCGGCAGCCTGACGTGCCAGAACGAAAGGCCCAACCACACTATTCACATAGCTCTTAACCCGCTTCTTCGAGTCCGGCCTTACATAGGTCGTTTGCTTTGCCGCGTCGGCACTTGAATTGGATACATCCGGTCCGGTTTTAACTGGTGCCGTTTTTACCTTAGCTTGTGTCCCCGCTCCCAGTTCCGGATTGGTAGATTTGGTTTCTTGTTCCTGGCTGTATCCGTAAACGGCGGTTGCAAAAAATAAAACCGCAAAAAGTAATGTCGATCTCATCTAACCCTCCCTTGTTCGGTCACTATCTAAGACTATCGATTGTTACAAACCGCTTAGCATCGGCTTGAGCGCTTTATAGACGTTCTCCGTCATTATCTTCTCGCCATCGGCATTTGGATGAATGCCGTCGGCCTGGTTCAATTCCCTTTTTGCCGCGACGTTTTCGAGCAGGAACGGAAGAAATTCAACCTCATGCTCGTCCGCCAAATCGGGAAAGGCCATCGTAAATTCCCGTTGGTAATCCGAACCCGCCGTGGGCGGTGCGAGCATTCCGCACAAAAGAACTTCAATATTCTTTGCTTTCGCCTTGCGGATTATTTTATCCAAATTTTCCTTCATTTTCGAGGGCGACAGGCCGCGCAAAAGATCATTCGCTCCAAGTTCGAGAATTAGTATCTTCACATTCTCCTGTTCAAGCACCCAATCCGCCCGTTCAAGGCCGCCGAGACTGGTTTCGCCGGACACGCCCGCATTGATTACCTCGAAATCAAAGCCGTCGGCTTTTAGTTTTTCCTGAAGAAGGTACGGATAAGACTCCTTTTCCGAAAGGCCGAATCCGGCGGTCAGACTATCGCCAAACGCAACGATCTTTGGCCTTTGAGACACGGCTTGCGGTGTGACCAATGGTTTCGCGGCTGAACCCGGTGGTTTCTTCTCAAACTTTGCCGCACTGCAGGCCGCAGCGAATACCGTAATAAAGATGAAACTTAAAAGTGCCGTTGTTCGAATAACATGATGCATAATCAATTGAAATGTACTACGTCGAAATCTTCAAATAGGATGCAAAATCATCACAACTTGTTGGCGATTGTTTCAAAGGCGATCGCCGAAAGTATTTGATATCACTAGGGCTGTTGACATAAGGAAACGTGAACGGAAATTTGTTTCTTTCGTCTTGTTCCGTTCCTGCTCCTCTTATTCCGTGGTCGGATTTAAATCCTAACCACGGAAAACACGGAATGAAAACCGAATAAGAGGAACAAGAAAGAGAAAAGTCCATCTGCCTGATGCTGTTAGCCATGCAAATTCGCTGTGTCAACAGAAACTAGTCCTTTTCGATTAGAACGGCTCACTTTGCTATCTTATTAAATATGATCCGATTGCAGAATGTAACCAAAACCGTTCGTTCGGGCACCGAAGACCTGACGATCCTGGACGATGTGTCGATAGAGATTCCCGACGGGCAGTTCGTCGCCCTGACCGGTGCGTCCGGCAGCGGCAAATCGACTTTGCTGGGACTTATAGCAGGTCTCGACTCGCCTTCCGAAGGCAGTATAACAATTGATGAAGACGATATCACTACGATGGGCGAAGACGGCCTGGCTGATATCCGCAGCAAAAAGATTGGATTCATTTTTCAATCGTTTCACTTGATCCCGAGTCTTACTGCCTTTGAGAATATCCTGATCCCGATGGAGATACGCGGCCTTCGTGACGCAAAAGACCGTGCCAACGTGCTGCTCGAAGACGTCGATCTCACAAATCGCGGCCACCATTATCCAACTGAACTATCAGGCGGCGAGCAGCAGCGTGTCGCAATTGCGCGGGCATTCGCCAACCAGCCGAAGATCCTGCTTGCCGATGAGCCGACAGGTAATCTCGATTCCAAAAACGGGAAACATATTTTCGAACTTATGACAGGCTTGCACACTAAAAACAACGTAACGCTTGTCTTGGTCACGCATGATACGGAGCTGGCTCGACAGGCACAGCGGCAGATAGTGTTGCGGGACGGTCACGTGACAAGCGACGAGATCAACCGCGAGAACGCAGAGACGCCGAGCGAAAAATAGATGATCCTTTGATTCTCCCAGCACGACATGCTTGGTTTTTCGATTCTCTGCGTCTCCGCGTTGAAATTTCTCTATGAGATTCATTTTCAATCTAACCCGCCGTGAGATCCGTTCGTCGTGGCGAAGGCTGCTTTTCTTTTTCCTGTGCATTGCACTGGGTGTCGGCTCTGTCGTCGCACTCCGGTCATTGATCCAAAATCTCACAAGAGCAGTAGGGACCGATGCCCGTGCGCTGATGACCGCTGATTTAGAGGTCAGCTCGACTGCGGACTTTTCGCCGTCTGATATCGAGAAGATCGAAAGCGTCATAGGAACTACGGCAATTGTCGAAGCACGAAATGAGGCGATCACCACGTCAGCGATGGCGAGTCCGGCCGACGCGGCCAATCCGAATACAAAGCTCGTCGAGCTAAAAGGAATAGAACCGCCATTTCCGCTTGTCGGCGATTTCGAAATGGCCGATGGTAAGCCATTTGATTTCAGCCTGCTTGATAACAACGGAGCTGTGGTTGCAAAGATCCTTCTGGAAGATCTCAACGTAAAGATCGGCGACAAGATCCGCATCGGCGAGACTGAATTCCAGATTCGCGAGAGTTTTGACCAGGAACCAGGCGGGACGAGCGGCTTTCGTCTTGGAGCGCGTGTCTTTGTCGCAAAGAATGCATTCGATACCGCGGGGATAACTCGAAATACAAGCCGAGTCCGCCGCCGCATACTCTACCGTACATCGGACAACCCGACCGAGCTTGTAAAGCAGCTTCGAGAAAGTTTAAAGGGCGCCACCGTAACAGTACAGTCCTATCGCGAGACGCAGGAAAATATCGGCGAGCAGTTTACGCGGACGGAAAATTATCTTTCCCTAACTGGTTTGCTTATCTTGGTGCTAGGTGGCGTTGGCGTCTGGAACGTCGCCCGGGCGTTTGTCGAGCAAAAGAGGAAATCCGTCGCGGTCCTCAAATGTCTCGGTGCTGGCGGGACACGCATCATAACCGTCTATCTATTGCAGATACTCACGCTCGGATTTGCCGGCAGTATCTTCGGCGTTTTGATGGCTCAGGGTGGACTGTGGTTTGTGAGGTGGCGCTTTTTAGACGGTCTGCCGGAGAAGATGACTTACTCAGTCAACTTTTCGACAGCGGCTCAAGGAATCCTGCTGGGTGTGGCGATATCGCTGCTTTTTTCCGCGTTGCCGCTGCTTCAGGTCCGCAATATCAAACCGAAATTGCTGCTGCGGGATGAGAACAATGCCAGCCTGCGAAAACTCGATCTGACAAAATGGATATTCGGTGCAGTGTCGCTGGCCGGGCTTCTCGGACTCGCCGTTTGGCAGGCGGGATCAGTAACGGTCGGAGCTTTTTTTCTCGCCGGCCTCGGCTTGACATCAGCGGTCCTGTATCTGGCAGCCGTCGTCTTGACCTCGATCCTGCGTCGGCTGAAGGCGATCGGCCCGTTTGGAATGCGGCAGGCGGTGAATTCGCTCTACAGGCCGGGCAATCAGACACGCATAATTTTGCTTGCCGTCGGGCTCGGTGCATTTGTGGTGCTTGCCGTTCAGGCGCTTCAGACAAATCTTGTGCGCGAATTCGATTTCACGCGGAACCAGCGGCTGCCGAGCTTGTTCTTCATCGATGTGCAGAAAAGCCAGATTGACGAGCTTGTGCGTATGGTTGAGGAAAAAGTCGGCGAGAAAGCCGAATCGACGCCAACCGTGCGGGCAAGGATTGCGTTTGTAAACGGACAGCCGTTCGATTTTCAGCAGCGTGAGGTCCGCCAGCAACAGGGACAGATCGGCCGCGAGTTTGCCGTTACGTATCGTGCAAATCTCGACGCGAACGAAAGCCTGCTCGACGGCGGGTGGTGGAGTGAAAACGACAATGCCGCAGTTCCGCAGGTTTCAGTGGAAGAAGAGATGGCCGGACGATTAAAGATCGGGGTCGGCGATTCGATCACCTTCGATATTTCGGGCCGCAAGATAACCGTCCAGGTCGCGAATATTAGAAAACTCGACCTGCGCAATACCAGAACCGCGTTTGTTTTTGTCTTTCGTCCGGGAGTGTTGGAAACGGCCCCCCAAACATTTGCCGCAACCGTACTGACTCGCGTTCCACCGACCGAACGCCAGCGTCTTCAGCGCGAGGTACTCGGCAAATTTCCGAATGTTCAAATCTTTGACGTCGCCGACATTGTGGCGGCTGTCCAAAAGCTGGTCAGCAACTTCGTTCTCGCGATCTCTTTTGTAGGAAGTTTTGTAATCCTGAGCGGAATTCTAATCCTGATCGGCTCGATTGCCCTGACCAAATCGCAGCGAATCTATGAAAACGCGATTCTAAAAACCTTGGGTGCGAAGCGGCTCACAATGGCGTCGATCTTATTGACCGAATACGGCCTGCTCGGCCTGTTGGCGGGGATAATCGGCTCTGGCTTTGCGGTATTTCTTTCGTGGGCGGTCAGCCGGTTCGTGCTCACTATCGACTGGGTCTTCGATCCGGTCCTCGCGCTTTCAGGAGTCTTGATAACGGCGCTTCTAGTGATGCTTGTCGGCGGGATCGCGAGCTTTGATGTGCTGTTCAGAAAACCGTTGGCTACGCTGCGTTCGCAGTAATGGAAGATCAGTTTTTAGGCTCGGTAAAGGGATGCGGGCTAAGAACTGTGCGCATGTTTACCAGACTAAAGAGCGTTTCAAGATAGGCTCCGAAGCGGTGGAGAATCGGAACGAGATCTTTATTGTCGTTTGTGGCGACGATCTCTTCGCTAAATCTTTCCAGTGTTTCTCTATCCTTGAAAAAAAGGAATCTGATCGGCTCGTCCAGAAAGCTGGTTAGCTTCTTTTTCAGATCGTCGATTAATCGTTTATCCGGATTTTGCTCCGCGGTCTTTACAGCTTGAAGGACTTTCCACAAATGGCTTCTCAAACTGAGTGATTGTTCAAGCTTCAATTGAACGCTCGGGAAGAGTTCGGTCACGACGATTCCCGGCTCGATCATTCGCGCGAAACCGGCAAGGATCTGTTCGAAACTGTCATTGAGCAGCGAATATGCCGTCTCGACCTTTGCATGTATCGATGGAGCGGGGCGGATGCCGACAAGCCCTGTCAATTCCTGCTGATAAACCTTCTTTAGCTCAAGCGACGCCGTGTAGGAAGCGCTATCCAACGACGCAAAAAGCTCGGCACCTTCGTCTTTAAATCGGGTTAGCCGGTTATCGATAAAGCTTATTAAGCCCTGAGATCTTTCGTAGACCTTGGCAAATATGAGAACCGTTGGTTTTAGAGGTTCGTCATTTCGAAGCATCCTGCCGACGACACTCAACGACTGCATTATTATCGCGAAACGTGACAAAACATCGTGAAGATCGGCTTGATCGGAGAAAGGCAGGCGTTTGCCTTTGAGTAACTGCTCCAAGTGCGTTGGCAGGTATCCAAGACCGTCCCGATTTGAATACTCCACAAATTTCTGTACTGTGGCTGATGTCCGCAGTTTCTCGATAAGCAATGCGTTCCACGACTTCCACGCGTCAAACTTGATGGAGTCGGCTTTTTTCAAGCTGCTGTTAAGAGTAATGATGTCCCGAAGCACAAGAACGAACTCGTCGCAATCCTCGACCGATATTGCGTCAAGCATTTCAACCCTTTTGTCATCCTTACCGGTCAAACTCATTCTAAGCTGATAGTTCAGGTTGGAGCAGATCAGAAGCGCCGAGTGCGTCAGGCGAAACTCTTTGGTCCAGTCCTCGGCCGGTTCAGTCGTTTGATGAGTGTCCCTGGAAATGCGATCCCAATTGCTCAAAAAACTATCGAGACCGGAAAGCCACAGCCCGATCTCGAACATAAACTCGCCTGCATCCCGCAGCGGACGAACGGGAAGCGTAAAATTCTCCGGCAACTCGGACTTATACGGCATTCCGGGATTATGTACAGTTTGTTGAGAAGCGGTAAGTTCCAATTGGGGATTTCCTCACAAAAATAGATGATATAAGGTAGGCAGCAGTTAATCCGCTGTATCTTTTATACAATTAAACCGGCATGTTTGGCAACAAAAAAGGGTTGTCCAGGCTTTTCCCGCTCCGGTTGTCGCGATATCTTTACATAAATTTCACTGGTGGCATTTAGAAAAATGGAAAAAGAGTTACTGATAGCAACAAGCAATAAAGGCAAAGTGCGCGAGATCGAAGAGCTTTTTAGCGGCTCCGGGGTCAGGTTCCGAAGCCTGATAGATTTCCCTCTCGTCATCGAAGTTCCAGAAACGGGCACAACCTTCGAAGAAAATGCGGTTCTCAAGGCACGTGGCTACGCCCTGCAAACCGGTTTGTGGGCCTTGGCGGACGATTCGGGGCTTGAGATTGCGGCCCTTGAGAATGCTCCAGGCGTTTTGTCGGCCCGGTATGGCGGCGGTGAAACCGGCTTCGATCAAAAGATGTCAATGCTGCTTGCCGAAATGGAGATGGCCCGCGACCGGCGACGCGATGCCCGTTTTGTCTGCTCGATGGCGTTAGCCGATGGCACGGGAGGCATCCTTGCAACATCGATCGGGACATGCGATGGCGCAATCGCCCAAGCTCCGCGGGGAAATGGAGGTTTCGGCTACGATCCGATGTTTGTTCCGGCGGGCCATGAAAAGACCTTTGGAGAACTCTCAACCGAAGTAAAGCGTCAAATCAGCCATCGCGCCCGCGCTTCTCGCACAATAATTCGGTATTTGCTTGATTTTATCGCGGTTTGACTTGACCAGCCCATTTTTCGCCTGTAAAATTCGACACTTGGTGATGTTGCATTAAGATCAACACGGGGCGTAGCACAGCCTGGTAGTGCGCTCGGTTTGGGACCGAGAGGCCGCAAGTTCGAATCTTGCCGCCCCGACCATCCAAACCTTCCGACCCAACGGAATTATGCTCTTATTCTGCTGTTTTATCTTGCAGGCAAAATAGTTCGTTAAAAAGTAGTACTAATATTCACATTGACATTGGAGGTTACTTAAATTATGGCACGTTTGACACAAACGCCAGTCGAAATGAAAGATCTTACGGTGAACGGCCTCCTCTACCCGATCACATGGAACAATCAAACAACC
>JANNGV010000528.1:0-3282 GCA_031404055.1 Chloracidobacterium sp. | reverse complement strand
GTGCAGCCGGGCGACGAAGTTCAGGAGATATCGGATAACATTCTGGATCAGAATGCCGACGGGCATAACGAGGGTTTTGAGAATGGAGCCGATGCCGATGCTCCTTTTTCTACGGACAGTTTTGGCGAGTTTGCCCAGCCGGGCGACCGGATCACCGCCGAGAGTCCGTTGGAGAACGGTTTTGACGAAGCGGCGTCTTCGGATTTTGAATCGGGAGACGAGACGGCTCAGGAAAGATCGGACGCCTTCGAAGAAATTGATTACGGAAGGGAATTTCAGGATTATCTCGACCCCGGATACCGCACGCAGGAGATCGAATACAAGGACGACGCTCCGAGCTTTGAACAGTTCCTTTCACACACGCCTTCGCTCAGCGAGCATCTCGAATGGCAATTAAATCTGCAGCAGATCAGCGAGGCCCTGGAAGATGTTGCCGTGTTTATTATTGGCAATCTTGACGAGGACGGACGGTTGACCGCGTCGTTGGATGATGTCGCGGAAATGTCCGGCTGCTCGATGGAAACTGTCGATAAAGCCCGAAAGGTCGTGATGGCGCTCGATCCCGTCGGCTGCGGGGCGATCGATGTAAAGGAATGTTTGCTTGCACAGCTTGAGGCAAACGGACATGTAGACAGCCTTGCCGCCGAGCTTGTGCAGAATCATCTTGAAGATCTGCAGCCGCACCGGCTACAGCATCTGGCCAAGGATACCGGCCGCGATCTGCATGATCTGGACGAAGAAATTAATAAGATCCGCGTGCTCGATCCTTATCCCGGGCGGCGATTTTCAACCGAGGATTCGATTTTCGTCGCACCCGAAGTGTATGTTGAAAAGATCGACGAAGAATACCTAATATATTTCACGGACGACGGCAGCCCGCGGCTTCGGATCAGCCCGACCTATCATCAACTGCTCGATCAAACCGAGACTTCCAAGGAAGCAAAGGATTTTATTAAAGAGAAGGTCCGCTCAGCCGTAGATCTGCTTCGCAATATTGAACACCGGCGGCAGACGATCTACCGCGTCGTCGAGTGTATTGTGGATCGCCAGCGGGATTTTCTCGATAACGGCGTCGAGTTTATTAAGCCGATGATGCTGAAGGATGTTGCCGAAGATATCGGCATGCATCTTTCTACTATTTCACGTGTGGTAAACAGAAAATACGCACACACACCGCAAGGGGTTATCGAGCTGCGGCGGTTCTTTAGCGAAGGGATGATGAACGAGGACGGCGAAGAAGTTTCGACAAGAATACTTAAGCTGCGGATCAAAAAGCTGGTCGAGGAAGAGGACACCAAGAAGCCGCATACCGACGAGCAGATCGCAAAGGTTTTGAGCAAGGAAGGTGTAAAGCTGTCCCGCAGAACCGTGGCGAAATATCGCGACCAGATGAGCATTCCCGGTTCGCGCGAACGTAAAACCGTAATTTAGTGCGGCCGTATGCCCATGACGGCCAATTCAATATTATAAAGGGGGAAACGTATGATTTTTGAGTATACTGGAAGGCATATCGACGTAACACCTGCATTGCGCACGCACGCCGAGGAACATTTCGGCCGGATCAACCATCTCTTTAACGGCAAAACCACCGCCAAGGCGCACATCATTCTCGAAGTCGAACGCGGACGGCACCGGGCCGAGATAATCGTCAACTGGAGAAATGATGTTCTTACCGCAACCACCATCCTTGCGGACATGTACCAATCTCTGTCGCAGTCTATCGATAAAATCGAAAAGCAGGCACTAAAGCTCAAGAACAAGGTTATCGACAAATCCCATCGGGCGACGAGAGCGAGTTCGATTGTTCAAAAAAATACCGAAGTAACACCCGAGCCCGCCGGTGCTCGTATTATCAGCTCGACAGGCTACGAGGTAAAACCGGTAACAGTTGAAGAAGCCGCATTGCTCGTACAGGGACTGGAAGACAATTTCCTTGTGTTCAGAAATTCAGAGAACCAGCGAGTATCGGTTATTTACAAAAGAAAGGACGGAAATTACGGACTGATCGAGCCTTAGGAGAAATACGCAGCACGGCCGTGCCGAAGCTTTGGCTTCTATGTCAGAGATCTCAAAAGAAAACATATCGCTTCCGGGCTTTGTAATAATTACGGGTTTGAGCGGTTCGGGAATGAGCTCGGCAACGAATGCGTTTGAGGATCTCGGCTACTTTTGTGTCGATAATCTTCCGCTGACCATGCTTTCCACGTTCGCTCGGCTGCTCGTTCCAAACGACGAGGAAGTTGCGGCAATCGAGAAGGCTGCACTGGTAATAAACATTCGCGAACGGCATTTTTTGTCTGAGTTTCCGGGCGAAGTAAAAAAGCTCAGCAAGAAGAAGTTAAAGCCCTTCGTAGTTTTTTTCGAAGCCTCGGATGACGTGCTGCAGCGGAGGTTTTCGGAGACACGCCGGCCGCATCCCGCAGACTCGGGCGAAGGTTTGCTCGAATCGATTCGTGCCGAGCGCAAGGCATTGATGGATATCCGGAACCTTGCCGACCTTATTATCGACACCTCCGCCCATACCGTCCACACGCTTCGCAGATTGATCGTTCAAAAGTTCAGCCATGCGTCCGAAGCCTCTCCCTTGAAAGTGCAAATCGTAAGTTTTGGACATAAGTTCGGCAATCCGCTCGATCTAGATCTTCTTTTCGATGTCAGGCATCTTCCAAACCCTTACTTTGAGCGTTCCTTAAAGGAATTAACCGGAGAAAATCCGCGAATCATCAAGTTTCTCAGCAAGCACGATGAGGTCAAAGAAACGATCGGGCGCTTTACCGACATGCTTAACTATCTGCTCCCGTTTTACCGGAAAGAAGGGAAGTCTTATCTGACCGTAGGGGTCGGTTGTACCGGCGGGCGGCACCGCTCCGTTATGGTTGCAAATAATCTTGGGGAGGCACTGGAGAAAGCCGGTTATGACGTTTCTGTTGTACATCGCGATATGCAAAAATAGCAACCGGGAGAGTGGCGTACATATTTTTATGAAAAGAATTGGCGGAGTAATTGTTTCACACGGTCAATTGGCAAACGAGCTTTTAGCCGCGGCGGAAACAGTGATCGGCAACCTTAGCCATATAGTCGCGGTTTCGATCGGTTGGCATGATGACGTCGATGCCGCAAAGGATGAGATCGCCCGGGCAATAAAAAACGTGTCCGAGGGAATCGGCGTTCTGCTTATGACAGATATGTTTGGCGGCACTCCGACGAACATCTCGGCGATGTTTCTTGAGGAGGGAAAGATCGAAGCGACAGCATCGCCTGCAGCGCCTCGACCGGTTGGCC
>JANNGV010000527.1:0-2416 GCA_031404055.1 Chloracidobacterium sp. | reverse complement strand
GTGAAATTCTGTCCGGCAGCCGTTTATGAAATGGACTTTAACACAAAGAGCGAGCGGCAGGAATTAAAGGTCAATTTTTCAAACTGCGTTCACTGTAAAACGTGCGATGTAGCAGATCCGTATCAGATAATTAACTGGGTCACGCCCGAAGGCGGCGGCGGGCCGGATTATAAAGGTATGTAAATTGCATTGACTTCCCGTGAGTGCAAAAAATTGTTTTGAAACAATACACTCGTGTTTTCTAGTCAAGGGAGGGAGTTTAATGTCAATTTTTAACGAAGATGAAGCGAAAGGTAAATGGGAACAGGCTAAAGGGACGGTAAAGGACAAGGTCGGCGAGGTGACCGGTAATGAACGTCTGGAAGCGGAAGGCGAGGCCCAGAATGCCGGAGGTGAGGCCCAGGAAACGTGGGGTAAATTCAAACGCGGCGTTTCTGACGCTGTTGATTCCGTGGGTGAAGCGATTAGCGGTAGCGGGAAGAAAATTAACAAGTAGGGAACGAAAAAGGGCCGCTCCGCAGCGGCCCTTTGATTTTATTTGTTACTGTAAGGGAACTATTTCATCGGTTCAAGTATCTCAAAATTAACCTTCTTTTCGCTGAGCTCGCGCATCGCAACGCGTGTCGGCTTGCTTTTACGAATGTCGATGTCCGTACGCGAAACGGCGCCGCGCTGAAGCTGTTTGCTTCGCTGGGCAGCCAAAATTATCATCCTGTATTTCGAATCAATTTCGGGAGGATCGATCAACTCTTCTACCTGTTCTACTTCTTCGATTTCTTCTTCTTTCTTAGCCATATATTGTTCTATTCAGTGCTGACCTTGTGTTTCGATACGTCGAAACTATTTAGAATATCCCTAATGGCATCTGTTTGTCGAATTCGTTTTTGCCTTTCACCCAGAATTATCGATTCCAAACGGCGGGCGGCGGTAGAAATGTCATCGTTGACGACGACATATTCAAAGTTTGTGTAACCGCTCATCTCATCGAATGAATTGCGAAGTCGCAGCGATAACTGTTCAGGCGTTTCGGTTGCACGGGCCGTCAAACGATGCGTCAACGCCTCGAACGACGGCGGCATAATGAAAATTCTTACCGCATCCGGGACTCTTGTAAGCACCCAGGCGGCGCCCTGAACATCGATCTCGAGTATAACGTCCTTGCCTTGGACAGTCATTTTTTCGGTCAACTCCCTGGAGGTGCCGTAGTAATTATCGTGAACCTCAGCGTATTCCAGAAAGCCGCCTTCGGCCCTGAATACTTCGAATTGGTCTCGCGAAACGAAACTGTAATGCTGCCCGTCCACCTCACCCGGACGCTGCGGGCGCGTCGTCAGCGACACCGAGTAGCCGATGTTGGGAATCGTGTTCAGAATTTCTTGGATCAGCGTTCCTTTACCGCCGCCGGATGGGGAGCTGATGATGATTAGGTTTCCTTTCATTTACTCGACATTCTGAACTTGTTCGCGGATTTTCTCAATCTCGCTTTTGATCTGGAGAGCATTTTCCTTGACGACCATGTTGTTTGTTTTTGACGTGATCGTATTGGCTTCGCGGTTGAGTTCCTGCGTAAGAAAATCGAGCCGTTTTCCGACTTCTTTATCTTCGTCCATTATCGTCCGAAAGTGCTCGATGTGCGTGGTCAGGCGTGCGATCTCCTCGGAAATGTCAGCCCGGTCGGCGATATAGGCGATCTCCTGAGCAAGGCGGGCCTGATCGATTTCGATCTGCGCGTCGCTTTTAGCAAGCATTTCGCCGATGCGCTTTGTCAGCCGCTGCCGGTATTCCTCGCTGATCGTGGCCGATTCCGTCTCGATTGCCGGAAGCCGCCGCTCGATCTCGTTTAGCCGTCCGGCAAGCTCATCCTTGAGCATCCGGCCTTCATTTTCGCGCATGCGTTCGAGATCATCGAGGGCCGCCGTCAAGGCTTTTTCGACGCCGGCGACGAATTCTTCGCCGATGTCATCCTTTTTTGGAAGCAGAACATTTGGCAGACGGGCGACGACATTCAGATCGGGTTCACCGGTCAGCGAAAATTCTTTTTGCATGTCCTTCATCGCGGCGAGAAAGCCGGTGATTAGCGGCCGGTTCAGCTCGTAATTTATCTCGTTTGTCCGGTCGTATTGCAGGTTTACATCGACGCGGCCGCGCGACAATCGGCTGCCGATTGTGCGTTTAATTGTCGCTTCAAGCTGCTGCATCTCACCGTTTAGTTTTAACGCAACATCGAGAAAACGGTTGTTAACGGTTTTTAGCTCGACTGTGACTGCGAATGTTTGTTCGGTGACGGCACCTCGGCCGAAGCCTGTCATTGATTTCATAATTTTATAATACGATTTGCTGACCTAAGTCCTTCCACGCCGCGGAGAGAACCATCCCGTCCGCGAAACGCGGACTCCCCTCGTAAAGAGGAGTGCTA
>JANNGV010000526.1:0-1924 GCA_031404055.1 Chloracidobacterium sp. | reverse complement strand
CATATGAGATAGTGACGATTGCTTCGCTTATAGAAACCGAATCGAAGTTCGACGCCGAGCGGCAAAAAGTTGCGTCGGTGATCTACAATCGCTTGAGCAAGAGTATCCCGCTTGGAATAGACCAAACCGCCGTCTACATTGCAAAAATGCAGGGCCGGTGGGACGGAACGATCAACAAAAGCGATCTTGAAGTCGATTCCCCATATAACACGCGACGTTACGGCGGTATCCCGCCCGGCCCAATCTCGTCCGTCACCGAAAGCTCGATCAACGCCGCACTCAATCCCGTCCAAACGGACTACATTTTCTACGTTCTGAACGTTCAGGCAAATGACGGATCACACAATTTCTATGCCTCGGCGAGTGAGTTTGAGAAAGGTAAGGCGGAGTATCAGAGGTGGCTTGAACAGCAGCGGCATGAAAAACGCGAGCAGGCAAATACAACTAATTGACGTAGTTACATTTTGTAGTTACACTTACTATGAGGTTTGAGTGGGATGAAACCAAACGGAAGGCCAATTTGATAAAGCACGGAATCGAATTTCGAGACGCCGTGATTGTATTCGATGAATTTACATATTCCGAAATTGATGACCGATTTAGATACGGCGAAATACGATGGCTCACATTTGGTCTGTTATTTGGAGCCGTAGTTGCGATTTCGCACACTGAGGACGACGAAATCATAAGAATCATTTCCGCTCGAAAGGCAGAGAAGTATGAAGAAGAAAAATACTACAAAAACGTACGGGACTGATATTGAAAGACTAAGGTCAATGACCGATGGCGAAATTGATTTTTCCGATATTCCCAGAACGACACCCGAGTTCTGGGCTCGAGGTATTGTCAGGAAGGGACTGAAACCCGTTGTTCGCAAGAATCAGCTAACGCTTAGAATCGACCAAGACGTGATCGAGTTTTTTCGGACGCAGGGTCAGGGTTATCAGACAAAGATCAATCAGTTACTCCGGGCGTATATGGAAGCTCATCGGGCAAAATAGTCGAGGAATTTTCTTATCGTTTAATTCAACTAACTGGTGAATCTGATGCAACGTAAAATCCTCATAGTTCTCTCTTTTCTACCCTTTCTTTTTGCGATGGCAGGCTACGTTGCCTACACCCAAAAGGCCGATAGTGAACGTGAATTTTTTTTCCGGGAACAGGAGGAAAAAAAAGCCACAGGTGGGGTCGTACTAGCCGGCCCATACTGTTTTCCCGACCGCCACCCTGGCTTTCTTTTTTCAATTGTAGCGATCACGGGTGTAACTTTCGTTTCGTTTTGTTTGTTTAAACGGCCCTTCATACCTGCCATTTTTGCGATCGCTTCCGTTTCATTGTTTCCATATTGGTTTGTCGAAACCAGGATTGCACTTTCCCAAGCGGAGAACTTTCACACAGACGGGCTGGATATGATCCTCTATCGCGCTGGTGCGTTCGACGTTGTCGTTTTTGTTCTAACCTTGTTTGTCGCTTTTTGGCAAGTTTCGGTCGTCTTGCGTGCCATCATCAGGGAACTCGGAAGAAAAAAGATTTTGCCGTAAATGATCAAACTCCTCGCACTTGACCTTGATGGAACACTGCTAAATTCAAAAGGCAAGATTCCTGAAGCCAATAAGATCGCAATTCGGCAAGCGGAAGATCTCGGTGTTCTTGTGACTATCGCGACCGGGCGGCGGTTTCGGGATGCTTTGCCGGTGGCGGCGGAGTTGGAATTCAATGCGCCGCTGATCACGCATAACGGGGCGTTGTTGAAGTATGCCGAGAGTCTTGAGACGGTCGCTGCTTCGCTGTTGGATCACGAAACGACGCTTGAGATATTGAGGGTCGGAAAGGCGTTCGGAGGCGACGCTCTTGTAAGCGTAGATCCGCATGGGCACGGAACGCTGCTTTTCGATACGGTTTCCGATGACAATATTCCGCTGCA
>JANNGV010000525.1:0-3459 GCA_031404055.1 Chloracidobacterium sp. | reverse complement strand
CAGATTACTCCAGAAGGCAAAGACATGGACTATACGTGTATCGCTTTGGACTCGGTCAGTGCTGGCGAAGGCGATATTGTTCTTATTGTTCAGGAAGGCTGGTCAGCCTCAACTGCCAGCACCGGAAAGCCCGGGGCCGCTATAGATTCGGCGATCGTCGGCGTGGTGGATTATGTTGATTTATTGCCAACGGAAAAAGTAAATAAATAGGGTTAGTGGATGAGATACTATTACCCATTCCGTTCTTTTTCTTCCGTGCGTTCCTATTTTTTTTCCTCTTCTTCCGGGTTTGATCTACTTGATCTCTAAGCTTGGTCAGGATGAAAGGATTCACCACGATGCAAGAAGAACAAAAAACGAAAAAAAGAAATAAGTAGAATTGCGGCTTTTATGCAGAATATAAATTCTCATGCTTTGGCGGAAAAGATCGCTCAGATTCTCGAAAACGAATCTCGTGCGGTCGATCTTTCATCGTTTCAGAAAAGCATAGACATCATCAATTATCGGCTCGATGACATCGAATCGAGGCTGGAGCCATCCGTTGCGGTTTATCCCTCATCCTTCATCCCTCATCCCTCAATTGAGCGTTTCTCCGTTATCGAGGCCTTTGCCGACGAGATCATTACAAATCTAAATAAAGAAAAGGCCTGCACGTTCGAACCGAACGGCAAGCCTTGTGATCACTGCTCGATGTGCAGTTCCCGCGGATTTTAAGTTACTTATTTGCGTTCGCCGCAGGAGCAGCCGGAGCGTTATTAGCAGGTACGGCCGGTGCCGCAGGGGCATTTGTTTTTCGCAAAGAATTTGCATCGCCGACGCTCGGAGCCGTTCGTGCTCCGGGTTCGGCTTCGAAGTAAGGTTGTTCCTTGAAACCGAGCAATCCCGCGGTCAACACAGCCGGAAACGAATTACGCGTGGTGTTGTACGCACCGACAGAATCCGTGTAGTCAATTCTCGCCGCGTTGATCCGGTTTTCCGTGCCTGAAAGCTCGTCCTGAACTTTCATAAACGCCTCGTTCGAACGTAACACCGGATAATTTTCCTGCAAACTCAGCAAACGGCCGATGGTTCCGCCAAAGCTATTGTTTGCGTCGATAACAGCCTGCTTCTGTTCGGGTGTCTTGTCGCCATCCGTTGCCGCCGGTGCTGCTGTAGTCGCGTTAAGTAAGCGTGAACGGGCATCGGCTATCTGTCCGAACACTTCCTGTTCCTGAACGCCGGCAAGCTTAGCCGTTTCAACCAAATTCGGGATTAGATCCGCACGCCGTTGCAGCGAGCTTTCGACCTTGGACCAGTTAGCTTTTACCGTCTGCTGTTTTGCCGTCAGGTCGTTGTAGCTGCAGCCGCTTAGGCCGAAGGCCGCGAACATCGCGATTGTTAATAATATTGATCTTTTCATAATTCTTCTCCTCATAAAAAGTTAATTGTTTGGTGTTAATCGTTAATTGTTAATCGTGAATGAATTTGCATAACGATTAACCATCAACAATTACGATTTACGATTTTTCTGCTGTGTCAACAGAATCGATGACATTCTCGATCTGCTCCATATAATCGCCAAAAAGGTGATTGGCTTCTATTTCGTCAAGTTTTCCGGCAAAATTATTCTCACGAATATTGAATATTTTTTCAAACACCGTACCATCCAGTTTCAGTTGCTGTACGGTCAAAGCGACGATCTCGTGCTTTGTTACGGGCGGCTGAACACCATGAAGCAACAAAACGGCACGAAACAAGGCCGCAAAACTTGCAAGGCTTTCGCCCATCAAAGATTTTAAGCCATCAACCGAAGCCGAAGCCGGAATGTACTGCCGTCGAAGTTGTATCAATTTGCTTCGCAACTCGTATTCGGCCTGATGCCTCAAGAATTCGTCCGAGATCTTTAGCGTTGCCAGTACGTCGGTTCCATAAAGTACCTTGCGGGCGGTTTCCATCTGATGGAACTCGATAGGGAACACATCGGCCGCATTCTGAAGCTCCGAAACGGTGAAATAAACCGGAACGGGATGCCCCATTTTGTGCCATTCGCGTATGCATGCGTGAGCGTTCCGAAGATCCTTTGGCGCGATCTTGTGCAAAGCGATTAGGAGGTTGTAGTCCGACTTTTGCGACACAAAATCACCTGCTGCCGCCGAGCCATATAACACAACCGACGCCAGATTTTTTCCGTGGGTCGCTCTTAGATCATCAATAAATGCTTCAAATTGATTCTTCATCGTAGTTAAGTCGTTGCATTCGAGAATTCCGTTCAAGACTCTTGGCTCAGGAATCTAGACTGAATATTACCAATCTCCTCCTGCGCCGCCGCCGCCAAAATCCCCACCTCCGCCAAATCCGCCCCAATCACTTCCCCCAGAGGAACCGCCCCAATCGCTTGACGAGGACGAGGAACCACCTGACCCACTTGTCAAAATTGAGCCAATTATCCAGGGCAGAGCGCTCCCGCCCCCGCCAAATCCGCCGCCACCCCATCGATCATTATCGTCTCCGGATTTTCCGCCTTTTCGATTTGACCAAATTACTAGGGCTATCACCCCCAGCACTACAAGGCAGCAAAATATACTGTAAAGTCCACCTGACGTACTTGTTGATCCGCCTTTTCTATCGGTATTGGCTGCTGGCGGAGCTTCGCCGCTGCGTTTCGATTCTATGGTCTTTATGTAGGCATCGATTGTGTCCGTGATGCCTTTTGAGTAATTAGTTTTTCTAAATTCGGGTACAAGGTATTGTCGTTGCAAATTACCTGCTACGCCGTCGGGCAATTCGTCTTCGAGATCCTTGCTGACCTGCGTGAAATATTTACGGTCATCTACCGCGATGAAAAGCAGGGCGCTTGGATTATCCTGTTCTTTTGATCCGATGCCCCAGCCGCGTGCGACGGCGAGGGAATAATCGAATATCGGCCTGTCACCCGTTGTTTTTACGACGGCAACGGCTAGTTCGACGCCGGTTTTTGTCTTAAATTCCTTAAGGCGCGATTCCAACTGCAGCTTCGCGGCCGGATCGAAGACACCGGCGTAATCGTTCACCGGGCTGGTCGGTGCCGGAAGCGGCGACGTGTTTATTGAAAATGGAGCGTCGGTCTGTGCAAATACCGCGAAGGCACTTAGCAGCAGAATCAGCACAGCATGAGAATATTTGAGTTTTGCCGGGGCAAAGTTAATTTTCATTCAGTATGCACTGATTGTGCCAAATCTAGAAGGAATACGAAAGCCGGGGGTTGAATGTTCCGTCAGCGCTTTTTCACTTCGACGATCTTACCGCGAAAGATGCGAAGGGCTTTTCGAATCATGGGATGAGCGTTTGCGTAGGCCAACATTTCGTCCTCCGTCGGATCCTCAGATAAAATGGGCAGCTCGACGGCGGGTTCGTCATCGAAAACAGGCGGCGTATAAACGGGTGTTTCACGGGCCGGAGCGACGGCGGTTCCGCCTCCATTTGAATTGCCGTTAGATGATG
>JANNGV010000524.1:0-2603 GCA_031404055.1 Chloracidobacterium sp. | reverse complement strand
CTACGGAGAACGGGTCGGTGCCATTCGAGCTATAAAGGACAAGCGTCTCGTTAAGCGGAGTTGTGGCATCCGACATGGCCAAAGGGGTTGTCGTTTGTCCAAGAGTGAAAAGCGGCGTTCCGGCGATCGAAGTTATCATCGGAATAAGGCCGCTTGGATTGTTGGCGACGGTTGTCCGGTCGGCGATCCTGCCTGCCCAGCCGAGCGGACTCGGCCCGTCAGAACGCGACGTTTGCTGCTGGGCAGCCTGGTCTGAGTGCGAAAAAAGCTGGAATGGCCGCCACGACGGTGTTTGCAGGAATTGCGTCTTAGTTAACGGGCGGATCAGATTGCCCGTGTTAGTCACGACTGCCAGCTTTCCCTGTGCCCACAGCTCGTGAATTCCGTTGTTGATTCCGCCCTGCTGCGGTACCGCTCCAAGATTCGGGTTCAGACCATAGCTCAGGTTACCGAGACGCGGAACGGTGATAGGAAGCAGTTGATTCTGCAGGATCGCCAGGCCCTGTGCAGATCGAGCCGAGGCGTATGTCTGATAATTGCTGATGCTGGCATCTGAATGACGCGGGACTATCAAATTGTTGCCGTCGTTTCCGCCCGCCAGTAAAATGCAGACCAGTGCACGATAATCCGACGGGGCTGACGAACTAACCGACGCTTTATCGTCAACCGTTTGAGCCATCGCAGTCATCATGCCGAAGTGCCGGGCCTGGGTCGCCAACGCCGCCATACTTAAGGCGCAACCCGATTTAATTAGAAATTGTCTTCTGTTCTCACTCATCGTTTTCACCTCACCTCTGTACCTGGTACTGTGACGAACTGCCAACCAAAAAGATGGCCTGATAGGCTTTATACTGAGCCGGAACGTTGAAATTTATGGCGGTACGAATCTGGCTCTTCATCGCCTCGGACATCGTTCCGTGCATCATTTTCGTGTTCAGCCCCTCGATCAAAGTATTTCCGGTCGGGTCTGCCGTGGCCCATGCGATCGCCTCGGAATGGTCAATCGACGTTCCACAAGGCGTCCAAGGATAGGGATTCGAGCCTGTCACCGGTTCAAACCATGACCAGGCGAAGGATAATCCCATCACATAATTATTTCTCGCAAACGAGGTTCCCGTATTTGCCAAGGCAAACTCAGGGCCGAGAATATCCGTTCCCGGTACGACATAATCAGGCGGAAAATAATTGAAGACGGTCGGTGAAACCCAAATGTCCTGACCCATCAGATGCGTATTCCAGTCCTGGACGCCGTCGCTCCTGTTCTGGCAAGCGGCGGGCGGCGACGTAGGCACGCCATTGACGTCGATTGCGTAAGACGCCCGAACATTGAAGGTACGCAGAAAGTTTGACAGGTACTGGAATGGCTCTCGCAATTTGCCGTACGTTGAATCCGTTTTGCGGCTGCCGCGGGCCTCAGGGTCAAGCAAGATCGCTTTGATGACTGATTTCATATCGCCACGGACGCCCGCTCCGTTATTATTAAACGCCGCCGCCACACGCGATACGTAAGCCGGAGATGGATCGCTCGTCACTAGATGCTGGATCAATAGTTTCCCGACAAAAGGCCCGACGTTCGGATGATAGAAAATGTTATCAAGCGTTCTATTCAGAGAATCGTTGGCATATGCAATCCGGGCGGCATCATTCGTACAGTTTGCACAGGCCGCAATCGTCGGATTTGGTGCTCCCGTGTAACTGAACAGAGACTTTGCCGTCTGATCATGATTATTCGGAAAAGCAAGATGCATCGGATCGATAAAGTTCGGTGCCCCGATGACCGCATTCGAGCAAGCCGGGTTCGTTCCATTATCGCAACGCGACCAGCCTGTAAATACCTTCGTGAATTGATCGATCTTCGCCTGATCGTAGGTCGGAATTCGGGCACCCTGATTATCCAGGATCGGCGTTCCGTCCTGATTCAACATATTCAAACCGATGGTGAAAAGCTGCAGGATTTCGCGTGGATAATTCTCATTCGGATCGGTACGCGTGCTGCGGACCATATCGAGATATTCACCCATTGCCGGGCTACGCGTCATTTCACCCATCAGGTCGCGGTAGTTTCCAAAGGCGTTTCGGTCGAGAATTTCAATATATTCCTGCAGCCAACGCTGCTGATTGACCGTCGCAGTCGAGACTACCCATATCTGCGAAAGGGCCCATGAAACGCGGCGCCGAAGCTGGTCATCACCGTAAAAGGCTTCCTGAAAAAGCCACTTTTGATTGTTGTACGCCCAATAATGGTTGCGATGGCAAAGGTTAACCTCCGGGCTCGTCCCGTAAGGGCCGCATCCAACATCTCCGTCAAACGGTTTTTGCGGGAAGTTCGGGTAGGGAATCGTCGGATAAGCTACATAAAATTGTTCGTCTATCCAACGCCGAAGGCCGAGCTGCCGCAATCTAAAATCCAACGCCGCATTCGGGCCAAAAGCCGCCTGCTCCATAAAACGCTTGCGGTCGCCGCCGGTCGATTGTCGCTGAGCCGTGCCTGTGTAGTTTAGCGAAGCCGGTGTCGGAACCGATCCGGGAGCGTCTTGAATCGCTCTGCCCGATTTTCCTAAACGCAGCCGAACGCGGTTGCTTGTATTCCCACGCCACGAAAC
>JANNGV010000523.1:0-5147 GCA_031404055.1 Chloracidobacterium sp. | reverse complement strand
GTTGCGGGCTTGACCGTTGAATTGATCGCTTCGGCGCAACCGGCACCGGTTCAGCCTGAAGTCAGCCAAGCTCCCGCAGTTAGGGAACCCGAACCGGAGCCGGAAAGAGCAGTGCCCGACTACACGCCTGAAAGTCCAGTTGCGGATTACGCGCCAGATAGTGAGGCTGCCGAGTATGCGCCTGAAAGTGCAGTTGCCGATTATACGGACGAAGCGGAATTTTCACGCCATGAATCGATCCGTGAGGTTGAGGTGGTCGAAGAAGAATTCACCGAATCACCGGTCGAGCCTGTAGCTGAGTCGTTTGAAGAAGCAGCGGCGGTTGAAGAACCCGAGGTCGAAACTGTAGAAACATTCGAAGAGTACACCGGATTCGTCTCGGTCGAAGAGCCAGAGGTAGAAGAAGCGGTTGTTGAAGAAGCGGTTGTTGAAAAACCGGCTGTTCAGGAAACGTCCGATTTTGCCGAATACGGAGAAATTACTGCCGAAGAACCGGCCACAATTGAAGCTCCCATTGACTTTGAGGCGGCTGAAGTTGAAGAAATCACATATTTTGAGCCGGTCGAAGAATCGGAAGTTACCGAGGCTGCATTCTCCGAGCCTTTACCGGAATCCGAATTTGTGGCCAGTGACCCGTTCGACGCAGTAGCGGAAGAACCGGAAGTCGTCGTCAATGAAGATCTGTCGGGTGATTTCGAACCGCAGGTCGATCATTCAGCATTGGGTAACGGCAATGTGTCGCACCCGGTTACGGAACCGCTGGCGGAAGTTGCCACCGCACAGGCCGCACGGACCCGTTACCGCGACCGCAATGTAGATCTTCCGATCGAGGTAGCCGATGATGAAAGGCGTCTGCACAACGATGCACGCCGTTTTGCACGCCTGCTCGTGTCGGAAATAAAACTGTATAACGAACAAAAGGTGACCGAAGGCCGCGAAACAGGTGACCTGTATGACAGGCTGCGGGAAGCGATAGACCGCTCGCGGGATATGTACGACAAACGCGTGCAGGAACCAGTGGCGGCGAGATTCGATTATTTTCACTATGAATTGGTCAATTCGCTTGCGGATGGAGAGGACGTCAGGCTCGGGGCAAGTTATCCGGGAGCGAAGGTTCCGGCGTAACGTCAAATTAAGTCTTTTCAAGCATAAAAGGTGGGCTTTCCCGCCTTTTTTACATTCACAGCATTCTAATTAACCGGCTTTTCCTTTTCGGATTCGAAAACGGGCCGGGTTGGCGGTGGATTGTCCGGCGAAGTATGGAGGTGAATGACCTTCCAATCCTTGCCGATCAGTCTGAAAACGAGCGTCATTCTTCCTGAAGCGTTCTCGAGTTTGCCGTCAAATACCTGTGACTGCTTCCATTTGCATGAAACATAAGCGGCGGTTTTGCCGAGCATTTCTACACGCAATCCCGTAATATCGAGCGTTACATCCTTTGTCTTTCCATAGTTTGATTCGCGATTGGTCTTCATCGTTTCCCAGCCGATCGTTGCCGAGCCATTGTTGTTAAAGAACAAAACGCGGTCGCTTTTTTCGTACACGCTCATCACCTTTTCGGCGTCAACCTGTTTTATCCCTTCAACAAGGCGATCAAAGGCATCGCGAACTCCTTTGGCCGGATCGATCTTTGCCGCGGCAGCCTTTTGGCCGAACGCCGAGAATGCGAGAATTGAAATGAATACAAAACAAAGTGCAAGTTTTTTCATTATTACTAAACCTCTTGGATAAATTCCTTACCATAGAGAGTTTATAATCAAAAAACTTGCACTTACAAGTACGAGTTTTGGCGGTCGGCGTCCTAAAGCGGAGCGGCCTCCGCGTTTTGAATCGAGTTTAACGCTGAGATCGCCGAGATTTCGCGGATAGCACGGAGATTGCGGCTCCTATTTCTTTAATTTCGCAAGCGTCTGAACTATCACTTCCGGCTCGGCCCGTTTTGTGTAATCCGGCTCGATGAACGCGTAAACGATCTCACCTTTTTTGCTGACAACATATGTCGCTGAAATTGGAAGCTCAGCCTTTTCGGTCTGGTTGTATTTTGCCACATCGAGTCCAAATCCCTTGTATTTTTCGTTAGTTTCTTCCGAAAGCTGATAGACGATACCGAATGCTCGTGCGACCTCGAGGTTCGGATCGCTCAAGATGGTAAAATTCAATTCGTTCTTCTTTGCGACGGCCATCGACCGGTCTGCGTTTTCCACGGAAATAGCCACCAGATTACCGCCATTCTCCTTGATCTGCGGCAGGCTTTTTTGCAGCTTACGCAAGTATGTGTTGCAGAAAGGGCACCATGCCCCGCGGTAAAACACCACCACAAGGTGGCCTTGTTTCAGCAAATCTGCACTGTTGGCCGGGTTGCCCAGCGAATCCTTTAATGTAAAGGAGGGCATTTTGGCCCCTACATTCAACGCTGTTTTGGCAGCATCTTCGGCCGAGAGAAACTTTTTGGCACCTTCTTTCATCGCCCCGTCTTTGGCCATTTTTGGCACTTGGGCGTGTGCAAACATGCTAAACGCGATCGCCAAGACCGCCAGATATAAAATTTTTCGCATTATTCCTCCGTAATCTTCATAATAGTCACTATAGTTAGATACCTGATCGCGTTGATTGTATTCCTGGCCCAAAACAAGAATTTACACGATTTCGTAAATCTAAGACCGCGATTACACGATTTGGTTTGATTCGCTTTGTAAAAACTTTACAAAGACACGGTTTTCTTTACAATCCGAATTTTAATTTTCAAGGTATGATTCTTGCGTATAAGCCGGGCAAAAGTCGGTGCAGTGTAATCCGGCGACTCTTCTCAAAGATAAACGTAAAAAATTTAGGAGGGAAGCACATGCGTTCCACGAAAAAGATCTTTTGGGCAATTGTTTTGGCAATGCCGTTTCTTTTAGGCACCGCTGTATTTGCCGATGATGTTGACGACGCGATCCCGGATGTGACAGCCCGCGTTGCCCGCATTAGTTTTATCAGGGGCGATGTACAGGTGCGGCGCGAAGGGAGCCAGGATTGGGAAAAGGCCGTTTTGAATCTGCCGGTGGTCGAAGGCGACGAGATCACAACGGATGCGGGCGGCCGCTTTGAGATACAGTTTAACAGCTACACACATGTTCGGGTGGCTGAGAATTCTTACCTGAAAATTGTCGGCTTAAAGGACGGCGCAATTGCGTTGAGCCTTCCCGAGGGCAGCTTGAACGCTCGTCTGACAAAGTTTGACAAGGACGCAACATTCTTTGAGATCGACGCCCCGAAGACGACGATCGCGATACAAAGATCGGGAATGTATCGTATCCATGCCGGAAAAGAGGGTGATGGCGAAGTTCGCGTCAGCGTCACAAATAACGGCGAAGCACGCGTTTATTCGGATACGTCGGGTTTCACACTAAAGGATGGGCGGACGGCAACCGTTAAGCTGGACGGACAATTTGCCGGCGAATGGGAAACGGCCGATGCATCGCGCTATGCCGACGAATTTGATGCCTGGTCGCTGGATCGTGATGTTGCGATCGCCAAGCGATTAAAGGATGCTTATTACGATAAATACTATGACCGCGATGTTTACGGTGCCGAGGATCTAAATGATTACGGCGAATGGGTGCACACCCGAAAATACGGATACGTATGGCGTCCGTACGGCAGCGCGACCAGCCAATATGCGGGATGGTCGCCATATCGTTACGGGCATTGGCGGTGGGTCCCGCCTTTCGGCTGGACCTGGGTAAACGACGAGCCGTGGGGCTGGGCGACGTATCATCATGGCCGCTGGTTCCATGACGACGGCTATTGGTACTGGACACCGTACGCCCAATACCGGACCAGCCGCAGCTGGTGGTATCCGGCACTGGTTGGGCTCTCAATAATCAACAACAATATTTGCTGGTACCCGCTGCCGTACAATTACGGGTATTACAATTACAATTACTATTACGGTAATTATGGTGGCCATCACGGCCCCGGACGCCATAATAACAATGGTAATAATAATAATTACAACGGCCCGACGCCTACGCCCACGCCTGTGGCTCCGACAACATATCCGCAGGGCGGCCCCTCGGTATTCGCGAATAACGACCTACGGCGGGCGTGGTTTGCGACGCCGCCTCTACTGCGCGTGCCGCCGACCGGTGTAGTTTCGACGCCGCTAAGCCAGTTCGGGCGCGTTGCGCGTGACTTCAAGACGGCTGCACCGGCGGATGCGAGAATCGTTTTGTCCAAGCCGCTTGCTCTCAACGATCCGATTCGGATGCTGCCGACGTTCCGAGATCTGGACGGGAAGGTCAGCACCGAGATCCGCAGCGAGAAGCCGCGAAACTTGAATGCGGCGATCAAGCCGCAAACCGGAGCCGCCGTAAGAAATCCGGACGCCCCGCTTGATCAGAAGCTGCAGAACACGAGGATCTTTGGCGACCGGCAGCCGGTTCAAACAAAAGGAGAGCAAAGCACCGGCCCGGAAAGGCGAAAGACAGGTGCCGTCACACGTCCCGTTTTTACGGACCAGGACAATACCCCGATCCGCCCGGAACCGAGACAGGTTCAGCCGTCAAAACAACGTGACGACGATCCGATCCGGCCCGAGCCACGGGAAACGAGAACAACTAAAACCAGGGACGATCGGCAAAGCGAACCGGTCAGACAGCCGCGTGAAAAGCAGCGGGATGATCCTCCGACGCGAAGCGAACCAACGCGAAGTGAGCCGACCCGCAGTGAACCGACTCGCAGCGAGCCGCCGCCGCGAAACGATCCTCCCCCAAGAAATGATCCTCCGCCGAGGAACGATCCTGCTCCCTCAAAAAGCGAGCCGACCAGATCGGAGCCCGCGGATCGAAAACCGAAGGACGGGTAGTTTTGAGTTGTGAAGGGAAAGAGGCGGTCGTCTGGCCGCCTTTTTTAAGGAATATAGACCGCACGGTTGATATCGGTAGTGTTGCCGACGTATGTAAACCGCAGGTTCTTCATGTACTTATTAGCGACACTTTGAATATCGCGGGCGGTTACGGCCCGGACGCCGTTCAAAAACTCAAACGAATTACGCCACCCCCCGCCAACAAGCTCATAGCGGGCAAGCTCGCCGACCTGAGCTCCGCTGGCTTCCTGGCCCAGATAGTGGCGTGTCAGGAAAAATGATGAGATCTCGTCGATAA
>JANNGV010000522.1:0-3713 GCA_031404055.1 Chloracidobacterium sp. | reverse complement strand
CGCTCGTTATCCAGAAACCGGGCGCTGGATTCGGGCGATTGCGTCTTTGTGAAACGCTTCGAGGTTTTCTCGCCAAGCGTGTGTACATAAATATCACCTCCGTACGAAAACACCAGCTTTTTCGAATCCGGCGACCATTCGAAATTGCCAAGCTGATTTTCACGGGCTTTCACAAAATCATCGCGAAGTTCCAATCCGTAATCAAGCTTATTTTCCGGCTGCGGCGTCCGCGTCGGCACCGGCAGATCGCTGGTTCGCAATATCACGCTTGGCGTACCGCCGCTTGTCGAAACCAAATAAAGATCGCGCGGCATTTTGCCCTCGGCATTCCACAGAAAGACGACCTTTGTGCCGTCCGGCGAAAGCTTTTCGCCTTCGACACGCATTCCGGCAATCGACGGCTCGGCCATGATGTCGCGGATGGTTAGGTTTTGGGCATTGATGCCCAATGCGAGCAAAAGAAGGAAAAAAGTAAAAAGGATAAATGCGCGTTGCGATGCAGGGTGATTTTTCATCGATTATTCTTCGTTCGGGTCGAGTGCTTCTTTTAAGGCCAGCAATTCGGGAAGCACAAGATGGTCCTTCGGACGGTTGGCGGCTGTTTTCGACACGATCAATGCATCAAGGTCAAATGCTCGTACTTCACAACCAAAAATGGTGTATACAACCGAATTGGCAAGTGCGTCTACATAATCGCCGATGCCCTTCACTTCGCCTAACAGATCGATGGCACCGATAGATGTATCGAACGTGAAGTTTGTTCCGTTTCGCAAAGTGCTTTCGTCAAAAATGAAAGGCAAGTCTTGAGGCCAATTCCGAGGCATCGGGCTAAACGGACTCAAAGCATGATAAAGACGGCGTATATTTTCTTTACTCCGAGAGTAACAAAAATCGAGATCCTGGGTGATATACCCCGACGAATGAAGCGAGATCGCAACACCACCGACGACTACATAATCGACATCATGCCCGGCAAGACTCGTAATTGCCTTTTCGAGATCGATCATCCTTTTCCGCGTTTACCTAAAGGGCCGATTTTGCGGGCTTTTTCTAGTTCGGCATGAAATCTCATGCCCGACTGCAGGTTGTCGATACGTTGTTGAGGTGTGAGCCGCAACTGAGAGACGGTTAGTGTGAGATCAATGCCAAAATCTCTGGCGTCCGCTATTTTGCTGCCTGGTCTGGGATTCAGCAGTTTTTCTTCAGGCGTTCGTTTCATAATAATATATTAAGATAATATTTTACGGCATTTCCAACGCCGCTGCACGTTTTTCGGCTTTTTGGGCTTCGGTCAACCTTTGATATTCATATATCGCATTTTCCCAGGTTCCGTACATCGCATTGGGCAACACGATAAATCTTTTGCCCCAAATATCTTTTACTTTATCGACCTCTCCGAATCGCTCATTCACGAGCTTGCGTTCGAACAGATCAGAAAAATCGTCCAGGTTATCTCCCATTAGCAAAACGATTCGGTATTTTGCGGCAATCGCCCTTCTTCGGTTTTCCTTACCCGATTCGGCGGTGCGCAAGATTACATTCTCGGCTGAAATATCTGTAAAACCGACGCTTTTCAGGTTGTCTATCGTAGCTTGTTTCTGCACTTCGTCGCGGTTTGAAACGTAGAATATCTTGACACCCTTAGAAACAGCGTAATTGAGAAAATCGACCGAGCCGGGCAAGGGCTTTGCCTTCCGCATTTCGCCCCATGCGTACCAATCTTTCAGATTGAACGGCGTTCGGTTCTTTATGCCGAGTGCCTGCGAAGGCGAATTGTCGAGAACGGTTTCGTCTATATCGACAACAACCGCGCGCAGCATTTTCCGTTCAGCTTTCGGCAGTTTTTTTATATTTTTCTTGTCGAAATCGGAGTCGAGCTGCCATCGGGCGAGGTTATAGGCCTGGTAGGAGAGTGCCCGAAACTCGGCCGCTTTTTGCATATAAAGAACGGCACCGGCCTGATATTCGAGATCGGCCGCTGCCGGCTGTGTTCCTTGCTGGGCGTGCGAAACAGAGACGAAATATGGAGATGCAATTGTGCTTACAATCAGCACGAGGCCAAATAGAATTTTTTTCGGCATCATAATTTTCGGTTTGGAGAGCGGCTTCCAGTAGATTATAAATGATTTATGCCCGAAAAGCCGAAACCTAAGGAAGAGCTCGATGAAAAACGTGATAAATCATTGTGGAGCGAGGATCAGAAAGAGCGCGGATACTATTACGACGACGCTCATGGTTACGAGGTTTATCGCGACGACAACCATGATAGCGATGAAAGCGAGGAAGAGAATGATGCAGAAGCCCGCACGAAATAAGGGCCAATCATTATTCGGATCACGCGCCCTTACTTCGTGCGTGATTCCGCCTATTTCTTATTTCTTCGGACGCTCATTTGGCTTCAGCACACGCTTACGCAAACGAATTGCCTTTGCCGTTACCTCGATCAGTTCGTCGTCGGCGATAAATTCGAAAGAGCTAATCTAACGGCACCATTTCTGCTATGAGGGTCTCCGGTGCAATATCCTGTTCGTTTGGCCAGGTGACCGCGCCGAACTGGATGCCGACCTGGTTAAAATAGTTCACATCTCGAAGCTCCCTGAACACGCCGTGATCAAGGTATGGTGTTACATCGAAAACTCCCTTGCGCCCGTCCTCGATCTCCACTTGGATACGGTACTCCGACAAGGGCGTGACATTTTTTACGTTCCAGAACATGACACTCAGCTCATCCTTTATAGCGGATCGATCTTATACGGAGTTTCGCCGTTCGCCGCCAACTCCCAATCAGCAGCGAGTTCGTCTCTGCGCAATTCGATCCAGGCCTGCACCAGTCTGAGCTGTTTTCGCGGCAGATCGCCCGCGAGAATTTCGCCATCCGCAATCGCAATAGATGCCTCAAATTCCGCGTACTTCGCGTGAATATGCGGCAGATGGTGATGCTTGTTGTCCAGGAAATACAGGCTGATGATGATCCCGTAAAACATGGAAATGACGGGCATAGTCTACCTCACCGACTAACTCTTACAACGGCTTTCGCTCGTTCAACGAATTCTACCTCAGTGAGAGTTAGCAGTCTATTGCGAAAACACAGCTCTACTTACTTCTTCGGACGCTCGTTGGCTTTCAGGACGCGCTTGCGCAAACGAATAGCTTTGGGAGTTACTTCGATCAGTTCATCGTCCGCGATAAATTCCAAAGCTCTTTCCAATGACATTTCGCGAACCGGAACGAGCCGCATTGCTTCGTCGGCGCTCGTGGTACGCATATTGGAGAGTTTCTTTTCCTTGATCGCATTGACATCCAGATCGACCGCACGGGCGTTTTCGCCGACGATCATGCCTTCATAAACCTTGATTTGCGGCTTAATAAAAAGAGTGCCGCGTTCCTGCAGGTTGTAGAGGGCATAGGTATTTGTTTCGCCCATTCTGTCCGCAACGAGTGATCCGGTTTGACGCCCTTTCAAATCGCCCTGCCATTTGTCGAACTTCAGGAAAAGCGTGTTCAGAAGGCCCGTTCCCTTGGTTTCGGTCAGAAACTCGCCTCGAAAGCCGATCAGTCCACGCGACGGCACCTCATACTCCAAGCGGACGCGGCCTGAACCGTTATTGATCATCTTGGTCATCTGACCTTTGCGGCGGCCCATGGCTTCGGTGACGACACCGATGAATTCTTCGGGAACGTCGATGACGACCAATTCGATTGGTTCGAGCGTT
>JANNGV010000521.1:0-2891 GCA_031404055.1 Chloracidobacterium sp. | reverse complement strand
GACATCTGGGCCTCGCTTGACGAGGTAAAGGAATACTTGCAGACTGCCTTCGATCCTGAGACGTATAAACGTCTTTACAGCGAATTCGCGGAAAAGAATCCGCTTTGGAACGATATCGCGACCAGCACCGGACGGGTTTACGAATGGGACAGGGAATCGACATATATTCAGGAGCCGCCTTACTTTGAGGATTTTTCAATGGAAACGGGCAGCTTTTCAGACTTTACTGGAGCAAGGGCCTTGGCGATCTTTGGCGATTCGGTGACTACCGACCATATATCGCCTGCCGGTGCGATCAAAGCGAATTCCCCGGCTGGCCTTTATTTACAGCAGCAGGGCGTCGAACCGCAGGATTTTAATTCCTACGGCTCGCGACGCGGAAATGACAGGGTGATGCTGCGCGGGACATTTGCCAATGTCCGCATCAAAAATCTGATGGTGGCACCGGTCGAAGGCGGAGTTACGAAATATTACCCGGATGTTCCTCCCGCCACCCCGTCAGCCGACCACCCCGCCGATGAAGCATCGGCACCCCTCCTCAAACCAGGAGGGGGAGCAAGAGATGTCGATCTACGACGCGGCAATGAAGTACCGAGAGTCAGAAACGCCGCTTGTGATTTTTGCGGGGAACGAATACGGAACGGGAAGCTCACGCGACTGGGCCGCAAAGGGGACGAAGTTGATGGGTGTAAAAGCGGTGATAACGCAGTCTTTCGAAAGGATACACCGTTCTAATCTTGTCGGAATGGGAGTTCTGCCGTTGCAATTTAAGGACGGCCAATCCGCCGCTTCGTTGAATTTAGACGGTTCGGAGACATTTGATCTAACAGGGCTTGAAAATGTCACCGTCCGGCCGATGCAGGATGTAATGCTCCGCATAAGGCGGACAAACGGGGAAACGGACGAAACTTTGTTGACTTTGAGGATCGACACGCCGATCGAGCTTGAGTATTACAAGGGCGGCGGCATTTTGCAGTACGTTCTTCGACAGCTTTTGACGGCGTAAGATAATTCGTCTGAGAATTGCCGTCAACCTGTTAGTATTGAATCCGGATGGTTTCGGCGGACGAACCATTGATAGATGGACGATAAACTATTTTGAATTATTCATTGCGGCGGAATAATCTGATGGACGATTGGTATCTTGCTTTTGGAGCATTTGCGTCCTCGGCGGCTGGTCGATAGTTGTAAGGGAGATCGCCCACACCTCAACCCTAAGTAAAAAAGTATTGGATTTGAACAGGAAACATAGTAAATTAACCCGATAACGCGGCGTGGATGCCGTGTGGGTTTTGTCATCAGGAGTATTTGTAAATGAAACGACTAATTTCGCTTTGCCTCATCTCTATCGTTTTTATCAGCACGGGCATTCCGGCATTCGCTCAGAAGGGCCGACGGACCGTTGTCGATGCGAAAACAAAAGCGCCGGACGCCGCGACTCGGTTTGCTTCGGTGCGGGCGTTTTCGGACGGCGCGGGTGTTTTGCTTGAGTGGGAAATGGCTGTTGAGACGAACAACGGTGGATTCTATGTGTACAGAAATGGCGAAGACGGCCCTCAAATCGTTTCGCCCGGACTGATCTTAGGATCGGCTGCGAGCTTTGGAGCCAAGAAAACCGAAGGCGAAAAATACTCTTTTTATGATGCCGCGGGCGATGCTCAAGCTTCGTATTACATACAGAGTTTACAAATGGATGGCAAAACACTCGTATCCAATACGATATCCCCAGAGTATGTTTCCGATCTTAAATCGATCGGCGTTGCCGGTTCAATGGAACTGAGCCGTCAGATTGCCGAAAGTAAGTCCAACGGATCGATCGTCTCAAATAAGCTGGACTTGCCGAAAACTATCCGACAGGATATCGAGGCGAATCAGTTCTCTGCCGATCCCGTTACGCATCGCTGGGCCATCTCCCAGCCGGGAGCCCGGATCGGTGTCAGAAGGGAGGGCTTTTACCGCGTCAGCATGGCCGAGCTTCAGACCGCCGGCTTTAATGTAAACGGCGATGCCAGCTTATGGCAGCTGTACTCGGAAGGGGTCGAGCAGGCAATTACCGTTGCCGCTAACTACATAGAATTTTACGGCAAGGGAACCGACACGCCCGAAAGCGATACGAGAACTTACTACCTCGTTTCAGGCCAGACAGCCGGAAAGCGCATAGAAACGCGCCCGGCACGGCCCTCGGCTGGTACCGTCACGTCGCCCAACTACTTGCAGACTTTTATTGGGAAGGAACGTGTAAACTACATCAATCAGGTCCTTAATGGCGATGACGAGAATTATTGGGGCCAGTCGGTAACTACGGTTGCCAACTCGACATATAATTTTACTCTGACGGGCGTCGATTTTGCCGTGGCGGACTCGACCGTCGATATTAAATTTCAAGGCTTTTCTTTTGAGCCTCATACAGTTCAAGTCATTTTGAACGGAGAACCGTTGGCATCGGCGACCGGCACTTCACGAACTCCGTTTTCAAAGCAATACGTTGTTCCAACATCATTTTTGCGCGAAGGAGCAAACAGCGTTCAATTTCGTTCGCTGGGAGCCGTTTCGGATTTTAGTCTGTTTGATTCGATAAGCATCGGGTTCGCCCGTAAACATACGGCCACTCAAAACCGGCTGAATTTTTACACGCAAAACTATCGAATCGCGAAGCTCGGCGGCTTTTTATCACAGAATATCCGCGTGTTTGATATGACTGCCGAAAATGCTCCGGTTATGCTGTCGAATTTGAATGTCGTACCGGACGGTGCAGGGTTTGGTGCCACGATACCGGCCGGTCGCGGAAAGTTGATGTACGCGGTTGAAGACACGGGTCTGCTGGCGGCTGTGGCCGTAACGGCGAACGATCCGGCGTTGTTATCAACTCCGTCCACGGCGGCGCAGCTTGT
>JANNGV010000520.1:0-9687 GCA_031404055.1 Chloracidobacterium sp. | reverse complement strand
CAGGAACGTCCGGACGGATCACAAAGGTTGTCGTTACGCTAAACGGTTTCACACATGGCCTTCCCGACGACGTCGGTGTGCTGCTCGTGAGTCCGACTGGTCAAAAAGTGAGGCTGTTGAGCGATGTTGGCGGAAATGTCCCGGTCGTTACGCTAATAAATATTCCAGTGGACGACAGGGCGGCGGCCTACCTGCCTGACACTACTGCACTTTCCAACGCCATATCCAAACCAACTCTCGGTCTGAGCGCCACAGCCGGTGACGGCAACGCCCATGCGGCCAACTTTCCAGCACCTGCGCCGGCGGGCCCGTATTCAGTTCTTATGTCCGATTTTGTCGGGACCACCGCGAACGGTGCATGGAGTTTGTACGTTGATGATGATACGGCAGGAAACACTGGCACCTTCGCCAACGGCTGGACCCTTACGATCACGACGGGCGGCGTTTTCACCAATTCTAGCGCCGTATCTATTCCAGACAGCGGCACTGCCACCCCATATCCATCAACGATTGCTGTTAACGGATTTACGGGCGCCATCACAAAGATTTCAGTTCGATTGAACCGCTTTAGCCATATGTTTCCGGACGATGTCGGCGTGCTTCTTGTCGGGCCTACTGGGCTCGCTGTCCGGCTGACAACCGACAACGGCGGCGGTACCGATATCGTAAACATTGATCTTCTGTTTGACGACACGGCCGCAAACGCATTGCCCGACAACACGGTTATTTTAAGTACGACGTACCGGCCGACTCAGGGTGCTGGAGCACATCCGGCTAATTTTCCGCTGCCTGCACCGGTTGGGCCTTACCCAAATACGCTTTCGTCGTTTAACGGTTCAAACCCAAACGGCACATGGAGACTGTATGTCGATGACGACGCCGCAAGCGATTTGGGAAGCTTTGCCGGCGGCTGGACGTTGGCGATCGAAGCCGCTGCTCCGACTGCGGGTGGGGCAAACATCAGCGGCCGCACGGTAAATGCTTCGGGCCGCGGGTTAGGAAAAGTTAGGGTAACGCTTACCGGCGGAAATCTCGCCGAGCCACTCTATGCGTTAACGAACGCATTCGGTATTTACACATTCGAAAATGTCGCCGCCGGACAGACGTACATCGTCAGCGTTGAGTCAAAGCGCTACCGATTTACGAACCCAGTTCAGGTCGTCAATCTTGGCGAAGATCTAGCCGAGATCGACTTTATCGCCCAACCGTGATTTAATAAGTTTCACCATCATTAATCCTCAGCACCTGCCCCGGTCGGTGCTTTTTTTGTTTTTGCAGCCTCACAAGACGGCTATAAACTCTGTGCGTTCCAGACGAACTAGGACTCAAACCGTTTATTTCCAAAGGCATAGCCCGGCTAATAACTTTCTAATATTTTTTTAATAGCTTACTAAAGACTTTTTCGGCAAACACACGTATTTTGTTTCGTCAACACTTTTAGCGCATACGACAAAAATTTCTCAAGACTTGACTTGCTTCTTAAGGAGGAAAATCATGGACAATTCATCTCTAAAGCGAACGAAATCTTCGTCCGGGACTGCACGAATCCGGCGAATAAAACTCTCAATTTTGGCGGCATTTATCGGCGCAACCTCATGCTGGTTCGGAGCCGAGAGCTTTGCCCAACTGATCGACCGCACAAAGAATCCCAATACGATCAACGCTGGTATTGCAAAGTCTTTCAGCCAACAGGCGGGTGTCGGGCGGGGTGACATTATGACGCCCGATTCGTCGATATTTATCATCAAACGCGATCCATTCCGCTCAATTCGGAGGGGCCGCCAGTTGTTCCAGCGAAAATTTTTACGCACGCAGGGAGCGGGACCGATCGCAGATGATCTGATTTTGGGCGGCAATATTGAAACTTCGTTAAGAATCGGAGCCGGCCTGTCGGACAGTTGTGCAAGCTGCCACGGGCGCCCACGCGGCTCGGCTGGTTTTGGCGGCGATGTTGTTACACGGCCTGAAAGCCGCGATGCTCCGCATTTGTTTGGGCTTGGGTTGAAAGAAATGCTTGCGGATGAGATCACGTCAGATCTCCGAAACATAAGGGCGGCGGCAATAGCTCAGGCTAAACTAACAAACCGCAATGTCACAAAGGAATTGCGCAGCAAAAGTATTGAATACGGGCAAATCACGGCCAGGCCGAACGGTACTCTCGACACGAGCCAGATCGAAGGAATCGACTCTAATCTACGCGTCAAGCCGTTTTTTCACCACGGCGGAACAATGTCGATGCGTGAATTTATAGTCGGTGCTTATAACGACGAGATGGGACTTCAGGCGGTCGACCCGGAACTTCAACAGGCCCACGACGGAGCGAGAATAGAGACGCCATCCGGCATGATCCTCGATGGTTCAACCGATCAAATAAGTGTTCCGCTGGTGAACAGTACATCCCACGACGAAGACGGTGATGGGTTGGCGAATGAAATACCGACCAGCGTCGTCGATCACATGGAATTTTATTTGTTGAATTACTTTAAAGCAGGTACCCATCAACAGTCGCAGGACACCCGCAAAGGTCTTGAAACCTTCAAAGAGATCGGATGTGCCCAGTGTCATGTTCCGGATCTATTGATTAATCGAGATAGGCGGGTAGCCGACGTCGAGACTGTCTACGATCCGCTTAACGGAAACTTCAACAGTTTGTTTGCCACCGCTACGCCTCTATTTAGCATTGTGCCGGACGAGAGCGGCTTTCCGGCATGGAAGCGGCCGAACGCCGGGTCGTTTCTTGTTAAAAATATCTTTACCGACTTTAAACGCCACGATCTCGGGCCCAGGTTCCATGAACGCAACTATGACGGAAGCTATCAGAGCCTATTTTTGACCACGCCTTTATGGGGTGTCGGTTCGACAGGATCATACGGACACGACGGAAGAAGCATGAGCCTGACCGACGTAATTTTGCGACACGGCGGAGAAGCTCAGGTGGCACGAGATAATTTTGCGTCGAGAATTTCACGCAATAAGCAGAAAGACCTACTCGAATTTCTAAATTCGCTAATACTTTTTCCGCCGGACGACACGGCGTCGAATCTCGACCCCGGCGACCGCAGCCACCCGAATTTTCCGCAATACGGGCAGGGCAGCATAAAACTTGGAGCGTTATTCAATAACCCTAACGACCCGGAATAAGGACCTTTCAGGATTTCTGCGGAATATCTTGCCCATCGGCAAAGAATTCGAGCGATGCCGAGTTCAGGCAGTAGCGCTGGCCGGTTGGCGGCGGGCCATCGGGGAAGACATGTCCCTGATGGCCGTCGCATCTGGCACAGCGTATCTCGACGCGGCGCATTCTGTAGCTGTCGTCTTCTATGTTTTTTAGGTGATCCTTATCGAACGGGGCGTAGAACGAAGGCCAGCCCGTGCCGGACTCGAACTTGTATTTCGACGTAAACAGCGGCAGGCCGCAGAGTCGGCAGGCGTATGTCCCTTCCTCTTTATTGTCCAGCAGCGTGCCGCAGAACGGGGCTTCCGTTCCGTGATGGAGCAAAACCCTGCTTTCTTCGTCTGTCAGATCCTGAGCCAGGCGGTCACGCGTTTCGGCGGATATAGGGGTAACGTCGTAACCGCTTTCCGATAATTCCTTCTGTGTTTCCGGTTTCATAATAGTTCGAGATAAATCTATATTCGCAAATCCCAATAACAAATTCCAGAGAGCAGCGATTATATTCCCCTCAAAGTAGTTAACGCACCCCCTTAATAGAACCGCATCGTGTTTCCATCCTCCTTGAACTAAAGCAAGCTAACGGAGGCACAGGCCGGCGGCGTTCTTGAATAGTCGTATGAGACACTAAGGAAGCGAAGAGCGAACTGCAGCGTATTGAACCTGTGTTACTCAGACTGGAAAGCCTATTTAAGACAGGAGAACAATCCCGGAAGCCGCTCACAAGCGACCAGACGCACGTCAGGTTGGCATGAAAGTTTCTCGAAGTGATCGGCAATCTCGACCCTGAATAGCGGGCAAGGATCGAAGGTATAGCACCGTTGTTCTGCTAACGAAAGGTCAACTGGAACGCGGACATCCTTGTCCCGCAATCAGAGCGTTCAAGGGTGAAAGGGGTGAGAGGTTTTCACCCCATTTTGATCCATCGTAAAAGGTGAGTGAGGCTCAGATGTTCTGGCGGATGCGTGCAAGAAAGAACGGACGAACTGCGAAAATCAGCGATCTTTTTCGAGTTTGGCCAGGCGATTCTCGAGATCCCGAATTGTCCTGGCAAATTCCCATAGCCTGCGATAGACCGCGGTTGAGCGAAGCCAGTCGCGATTATCAAACGCCGGTATTCCCGATATTACCCTGCCGTCGTCCACATCGTGCGAGGTAGCCGATTTTGCTGTGATAACGGCGTCGTCGCCGACTTTCAGGTGTCCGGCAATGCCGACCTGACCGGCCAGTATTACGCGTTTGCCTATCACCGAGCTTCCCGCGAGACCTGTTTGTGAGCAGATCAAAGCATCTTCATCCACGGTACACGAATGGCCGATCTGCACAAGATTGTCGATCTTCGCGCCACGTTTGATACGCGTTTCGCCGACCGAGGCGCTGTCAATGGCGGTGTTTGCCCCGATCTCGACGTCATCTTCCAAAACGACACGGCCGGTTTGCGGAATTTTTAGCCATTGCCTTTCTTCGTCCTTTGCGTAGCCAAAGCCGTCACAGCCGATAGTCGAATTGTTGTGGATAATACAGTTTTCGCCGATGACGCTGTTTTCACGGACAGAAACACCGGAATGGATAACCGTATTTTTACCGATTGTCGAGTCTTCATAGATCGTCACGTTTGGAAAGATCGTCACTCCGGCTTCAACACGGCATTCCCTGCCGATCACGACATTTGCATGAATCTCGGTCTCGGGTGACACAACAGCTGTTTCGTCGATCACGGCAGTTGGGTGAGTAAAAGGCAGCATATTTCTCACCGGATGGAATATTCGCAACGCACGCGTGTAGGATAGATATGGGTCTTTTGACCGCAAAACGGCGAGGTCTTTGCGGTCCGTTTTCGCATTTTCACCAAGGAAGATTGCGCTTGCCTTGGTTGTATCGATCTGCGGCGTGTATTTCGGATTTGCCAGAAAGGTTACGTCGCCGCTTGCGGCAATATCAAGCCCGGAAGCGGCGGATATCTCCAAATCGGGAGATCCGTGTGCAATTTCGCAGAACGTCATTTCTGCAAGCTCAGAAAGTTTCATATAAATACTCTTGAAAAAATAGGCCTCAATATGCAACACTATTTTTAGCAGAGAACGCTACCCAAGCAAAGCGTCCCATTTTTAACCCACTCGCCCCGATCCGCGAAATTACTAATCCAGGAGTATCAGTTGTATGAATGAGAAAGGCCTCGATCAATCGCTCAAAAAGAGTTCCGTCGAAGATTACATTGGTTTTGAAAGAACAAGCGCCACCAAGAATGAGTTTCTAAACGGCAGATTGCTTGCCCGTTCGGGATCGAACCGCTGGCATAATTTAATCGTCGCAAACACGGCGATCGCCGTCGGGAGCAAAATGCACGGGCACAAATGCGAGATCTATATCAGCAACATGCGCGTGAAATTGGCCAGCAATTTTATCTGCTACCCTGACATTGTGATCGTGAACGGCGAACCGAAGTTTTTAGACAATAACTACGATCTGCTGCAAAATCCAACCGTTGTCGTCGAGATATTCTCGAATCAGACAAATTCTTCGGACAAGACAAAGAAGCTTGAGAATTTTCTTGAAATGGAGAGCATCCGCGAATGCCTTTTGTTGAAAGAAGACGAAATGCGGGTCGAGCATTATGCCCGTCAAAACGCCAAGCAATGGATATATCGAATTTATAATGAACGCGACGACGTAATCTCGATGGATTCGATCAATACGAAGGTTTCGGTGTCCGAGATATATGCGCAGATAAAGTTTAAGCAGGCCGAGTTTACATCTAAAGCGGTAAACTAAGCGGTAAATCCGTTAAAAAAAAGCGGGATACTCTGGCATCGGAGTATCCCTTTTTGTTTTGGATTCGAGCATCAGCGAACAGCTCTACATGAGATTTATGGGATCGATCTCAACCTGAATAACCCTTAGATCGCAGCCCTTGCTCTCAGCGGCGTCGATAGCAATGTCCAGAACTTCGCGGAGCTTGTGTCGGTTGACGGATTTGACGAGAATTTGCAGTCGGTGTTCACCTTTGAGACGAGATAGAGACGCGGAGGCGACGCCGAGAATTCGGCAAGATTTGTCTTTATTTGCGGTATCCAGGCAATCCTTCAATATCTGGGCGTTTTTTGTGGCAACGCTCAGGTCGGCGTGTTTTATCAGGATCGATGCCAGAGCGACGAACGGCGGGTAATTCAACCGTTCGCGGTAACGGATCTCTTCCGCAAAAAAACCTTCGAAATCCTGTTTCACCGCGTGCCGAAGGGCATAATGCTCCGGGTAATAAGTTTGTATCAGTACGCGTCCCTGCAAGCTTCCACGGCCTGCGCGGCCCGCAACCTGGGTAATAAGCTGGAATGTACGCTCAGCCGATCGAAAATCGGGCAGTCCGAGGCCAGTATCGACCGAGATTACGCCGACAAGCGTCACGTTGTGAAAATCATGCCCTTTGGCAAGCATTTGCGTGCCGACCAGCATATCTATCTCGCCTCGATCAAAACCGATCAGCGTTTTTGCCATCTCGCCGCGTTTAGTCATCGTGTCGCGGTCTATTCTGGCGATTCGAAGATCTGGAAAACGCTTCTCTAGCATCGTTTCTAGCTGTTCGGTGCCCTGGCCGATGAAATAAAGGAAGTCGCTTTGGCAAAACGGACACTTTTTGGGCACGCCAACGCGATGGCTGCAGTAGTGACAGACCAATTGGCTGTCTCTTTTGTGATAGGTCAGAGTGATATCGCAATTCTTGCATCGAAGGCTTTCGCCGCATGTTCGGCAAAGAACAAACTGCGAGAATCCGCGGCGATTAAGGAGGATTATCGATTGTTCGCCTTTTGCGTGGACATCTTCAATGGCCTTAATCAATTGCGGCGACAGAGTGACGTCCTTTCCGGTTTGCCTGAACACCTCGCGCATGTCGATCAATTCGGCTTTCGCAAGCGGACGATTCTCAATACGTTTTTGCAGTTGAAGATACTGGTACTTTTCTGCCCTAGCGTTCTGGAACGATTCGAGCGAGGGCGTTGCCGAACCAAGCACAATCGCGGCACCCGCGAGATTTGCACGCATTACGGCGGCATCACGTGCGTTGTAAAATGGAGCGTCATGCTGTCGGTATGATGCGTCGTGCTCCTCATCGACAATGATAAGTCCCAGATGCTCGAGCGGTGCAAAAACGGCCGAACGGGTGCCGATCACGACGCGGGCGTTACCGCTTCGGATCCGCCGCCATTCGTCGAAGCGTTCGCCCGGCGAGAGATTTGAGTGAAGAATGGCAACCTGATCGCCAAAAATTGCCCGAAGACGCCGTGAAAAGATCGGCGTCAGAGCAATCTCGGGCACGAGCATCAAAGCCGATTTGCCATGATCGAGAGCGTGCCGCATTGCCCGAATATAAACCTCCGTCTTGCCGCTGCCGGTTATCCCGTGTAGCAGAAATCCCCGGTATTCGCTGCTCTCAAGGCCTTTAATTATTTCATCAAGGGCAAATTTCTGCTCCGCATTTAGTTGTAGATCTTGCAGGCTCGGCAATTCCGTATTTGCCAAAGGGTCACGTAAAACCTCGGTTGCAAAAATCTCAAGCCTTCCTCGTTTTGCCAGCGTATTGATCGACGATGCTCCTGCATTCGCTTTTTCGAGCAGATCGAGAAACATCATCTCGCCTTTATTTTCGGCAAGAACAGTGAGAATGTTCTGCTGTACATCGGTGAAAGGTTTCTGATTTTCATTCTGAATATGCGTTAGCAGCCGTACAGCCTTTCGAAGCTTTGCCTTGACCTTGACCGAAACGCTGCGGACAACGGTCGAAATCATTCCCGACGCAATCAGTTCGTTTAGAACACGTTTTGTCCGGGCGTCTCCGTAATGCTTTTCGAGAAGCCTCTGCGGGGTTTCGCAGTTCTCCACGAGATACGTCAATATTTCCCGCCTTAACCCCGGTCTGTCGGCCTTCTTCGCCAATTCATTCCGGCCGTCTTCCGATATTGAGATTATCTTTTCCGACGCGGTGTTAATGCCTGCGGGCAGGGAAGCCTTGAGTATATCGCCCCACGAGGAGGCGTAATAATCGGCCACCCATTGCGTTAGCTTGAGAATTTCCCCGGTCAAAAGCGGGGTGTCGTCCAACAACTCAGCGGCGTCTTTAACCGCCGATTCCTCTATACCCAGCTCGGGATTAAGGTCATCGCTGAGCGCGACAACATAGCCCGTGAGACTGCGTTTGCCAAACGGCACCAGGAGTCGCGAGCCTGGCATTATCGCATCACGAAACCCGACCGGAATTCGATAAGTAAAGGTCCGGCGAAGCGGCAAGGGAAGCGCGACTTCCGCATACTGAAACCCGGCAAGTTTAGATGTTTTAGCTTCGATACCTAAAATGATAACCTATTGGAACTTATTGCGAAAAGTGTTGTCTAACACCAGCAGATGCAGAATATGGAATCATTCTTGGGTGAAAAAGAAGAGAAAAAGGGAATCAATAAGAGGTTTTTGATTGGAATTGCCGTAGGCGTGATCGCGATCGCGGCAGGCATCTGGCTGATGTCGTTTCGCCCGTCGGTCGACGATCAAAAAGCGAAGATACTTGAAAGCCTAAACCGCGAGGGAACGCCGGAGTTTGATGCGGTTACGAAAGATATCGTAATTTCAACCGACGAGAGAACCGTCGAATCGCCTAACGGATTCGGCGCTATTTCGATGTTCATCGTCGGGAAAATTCGAAATAAAGGCACGAAGACGATAAATGTTCTCGAGGTTAACGTTTCCGTAATCGATCAACTTAATGCTGTCGTAAAGGAAAAACGTGTGCTCGTGGTTCCCGGTCAAAAGGAAAAATTAGGCCCGGGCGAGATCATTCCGATCACGCTTAGCCTGGATGGATTCGACAAAAAAGACGACCGGGCCGATATTCGCTGGAAAGTGACGGGACTTCGAACCGACAACTGACAGCAGGCAATGTTGGGATAGTATATTTTGAACAGACATTAAGGCGTGAACGTCACTCCTTATGTCCTCTTGTTCGTTCTTCGTTCATCCTTTTCAGTGGTTTGAAATGCTTTTACCACTGAACAGGCAAGAGCTAGAAAGAACAAGAGGAACGAGGAATAGAATTCGTTTTGCCGCCTTTTGGTAGCAATGAAATCCCAAAACCAACCTATTGCGTTTTTTCCACGAATAATTCTTCGAGCGATTGCTTTATCGGCTGAACCGAAAGCAGCTTTCCGCCCGCCGCCCGAATCGCTTCGATAGCGGCGTCAATTTCTTGTTCACTGCTTACTTCGATGCTCACGCCGCCCGCTTTTTCGGTCATCCGGCCTTTCCTGAAGTTCACGGATTCCGCCGAAACGCCGGAGGCATTGATCTCAAAAGAGATGTTCTCGCCATCACTAGCAAGCAGATCGTCCAACTTACCTGTGGCCGCCAGTTTTCCGCCGCGCAATATCGCCACCTGATCGCACAAAGCCTCTACATCGGATAAAATATGCGTTGACATGAAAACGGTCGTGCCTTTTTCGCGAAGGCCCGCGATCAATTCGCGAATTTCACGG
>JANNGV010000519.1:0-7659 GCA_031404055.1 Chloracidobacterium sp. | reverse complement strand
GCGGGTGACCCGTTTCAGGTGCAGATCGGCCGTCATTCGCTCGACATTAAATTATTCGATCCCAAACGGCTCCGCGGTTCGGGCCGAGATGCCGAACTAGGTGACGGAGCAGCTGATATCAAGACGGCGATGCCCGGCAAGGTCGTTCGAATTTTGGTCGAAAAAGGTGCGGCGATCGAAAAAGGTGACGGTGTACTGGTCGTCGAGGCAATGAAAATGCAGAACGAGCTGAAATCGCCAAAAGCCGGAATCGTCAAAGAAATAAGAATTGAAGAAGGCTCGACTGTATCGGCCGGCGACGTGCTGGCGGTCATTGAATAGTAAACTCCCGTCTTGGATAAAAGGTGCGGCGGCTTTAGCCGCGGGGTGGTAGAGCACCGCGGGTTTCCCTGGACGTTAAGCTAAACAGCATTTTTCTACCACCCCGTCAGCCGAGGCGGCTGCCACTTCCTATCCATGAGGGGAGTTTTTTTGTTCCCACCTATCCCTGGGCATATTCGCTTGTTTCGCACGCCTCGCGTTGGATGCGCCGGGATTCTTCAAGAATTGGCCGAAAGATTGCTTCGACGGTGTCGGCACGCATCAGTCCTTCGTTCAAACGCGAAACGCGGTTCAATATTCGGATCGCATTTCCCACATCGACCACCGCTTTTCCCTCTTTTGCCTTAATTCCGCCGATCTCGACGGCCAGCGACACGCGTTTATTCAACAGCGTCATAATCTCAGTGTCGATCGCGTCCGTCGCAATCCTCAATTCTTCAAGATTCATTCAATTCACCCCGCAAAATCAAAAAGCCGTGAACATTACAGTTTCACGGCTTCGTTTAGGTTCGTATCTTTTTAGATTCTTTAATGCAAACCAAGCTTCAGCCGTTTCACCGGATAGGTGAAATATGAATAGCTATAGTTGTAAACAAAAACTGTCTGCATTTATGTTGCGGATTTTCCCACCCTAGGAACCTTAAATGGAAAAATTCAGAGTGTCAAGTTCTTGGTTCCGGCTTTGCGACTCTGCGGGAAACCATCTCCCGCCAAGACGCAAAGGCGGAACTAAAGCCTGAGATACACCCCTATTTAGGCCTTCGAAAACTCAGCATATTAGAAAGCAGACGGTATGCGCCCGGAACTCCGGCTGGGAGTTGGCGAAACAGCGAATAGCTGCAATATATATATTTTCCCTTGCCGATATCGGCGACAACCAGGCCGCCTTTATTTTCCGGCTCGCCCGCATCGTGCGATTCGAGCAGGCCGGTATATCTTTCGTCCATCGTCGAGAAATTGTACAGGTTTCTCTCTTGCACCCAGCCTTCAAAATCGGCGTCGGTTATCTTATTCGGCGTGTTAAAGATCGGATGCTTGGGCCGCAGGATCGTCACCTTTGCGTTCTCGTCCGAAACCCTCGGCCCCATCTGCGCCGGAAACGGCGTCAGGTTCTGCTGTGTGTATACCGGCCGCTGATACTGCACGATCAGCGTTCCGCCCATGTTTATCCAATCCATTAAACGCTGATTGTTTGCCGCAAAATCGGGCCGCACCTCGGAAACACGAATACCCGCGACAATCACATCAAACCGTGAAAGATCGCCGGATGACAGGTATTTTTCGTCCAGAAGCTCGACGCCCAGCCCGATCTGCCGAATCGCCTCTGGAATCTGATCGCCGCTGCCCGCAATATAACCGATCTTCGCGGGCACTACCTTAAGATCAAAGACTTTAACGTCCGTCATGGCCCGCCGATATGTCCGGTGCGTTTGAGTATGCGGGTAAGCGATCGTTTTCATAGTCGATGACGACCGAGCCTCGCCGATCGTTGCATTCCCCTCGATCTGATAATTTCCGGGTTTTGTGCCGGCTGGAATAGTTACATCAAAAACTGTAGTTGTTCTTTCGCCCTTCTTCTTGAGGTCGAACGTGCGGGATGATGCAATGTATTTCCAGTCGGCGCCAGAGTTGATTTTAAGCGAAACGTCTCCGCTGACCGGTTTGTTCGATTGGCTAATAACGCTCACTACAACCTGTTTTGTCTGCGGCTTGTGGCTGAAAGAAACTATTAGTAGCGATTGATCGATCTCGACCGAAACGACCGGAACGACGGCTACGTTTCGCCTTATCTCACCTCGTGTATCATCGGCATAACGGTATTCGACCGGCTGTTCGAAGACAACTTCGGTCCCTAGAATATTCATCGTTACTTCCGCATGCGGCATCGCCGCATGAAATGGCTGTCCACGCTGATCGTCATTCTCATCCCAGCGAAAAAGATCACCAATCCGCGACTCGGCAAGCCAGTAAGGCTGCGTGGGAGCTACATTCGCAGGAATGCCGAGCGTAAAATATGCTTCATGATCGCCGTTTTCGCGGCGGAAAAATCCCTGAGTACTCTCTACAGGAGGTCCAGAGCTCTTGACTGTCCAGCCAGCGGCAGAAACGATCTTAACCTCTTTAACCGTTACGCCTATTAGCTGGGAAATGAAGGTTTTGACGGTAGCCGCAAAAGTGTCGCCCGGCATAACAGTTTCTCGGTCCGCCAATGCATCGATCCGAATCCCGGATATAAGCTTAATCGCTTCGGTAAACTCTTTTTGTTTTAGCCTAATTAAGTCTTTGTACTCCGGTTGCCGACTTGACCGTTCAATATCATGTGCATGTTTGTACCCAGCAATGAGCAGCGACAGTTTTTCTTCTGACGCACCTGGACGGTAATCGTTACTTGCAAGGTTTGAAAGACTCCGCAGGCGAATCAGCTTTTCACTGAGCAGCGAGTCGTTGCTAACTAAAGAATTAAATATCGAAAGGTTAAGACCATCGAAAATGCCCTTCTCTATCGCATCGCCGCCGACAAGATTTAATCCCGAAAACTGATCTCCCTTTAATTCAAGAACTCCCTGTTCCTGCGAGCGATGCTGGCTGCGGGCCTCCATCGCGATCTCGAAATACGAACGTCCGAGCAATGCGTCGTATTTGCCTGTATTTATCCGCAACTTCGGGTCGCCACTGCCCCGGTGCCGGTAGTAAAACTTTTTCACTTCCCACGGCGGCCCGGCATTGGCACACTGTGCTCCGTCCGCAGCCGCCTTTACGGCAAGCGGAGAAATATACCCGGCGTACTGATGCTGCCCATGGCCATCGGCCGGATTGCCGCTAAATTGAGAGACGACAACCAGCGGCCGGAATTGGCGGATGACCCGGACGACATCACAGAGGACGATCTTTTCATCCCACTTTTGTTTGGCTTCATCGAGCGTTTTCGAAAATCCGTAATCGTATGCCCGCGTAAAATATTGCTCGGCCCCGTCCAGCTTGCGGGCCTGAAGCAATTCTTCGGTGCGGATAACTCCCAGCGATTCGCCAAGCTCGGTGCCCAGAATGTTCTGCCCGCCATCGCCGCGTGTCAGCGAAAGATAAGCCGTCCGGGCATTCTCGCCCCGTGCCAGATACGAAAGCAAAGCCGTGTCCTCATCATCCGGGTGAGCCCCGATCATCATCACGCTCGCCGACGTGTTCAGGCGTTTTAACAGACGGCCTAAACCCAAAGCTCCCTGATCGTAAACCGGGCGAATCTGTGCGTCTGCTATCCCGGGAAAGATTAAACGCAGAGACGTGGAGACGCAGAGAAGGGCAACCAAAAAAAAGGTGTGCATACTGGGACAATTTGGATTCGTAGTGGCCATAATCTAGAAACGTCGCATCTACCGTGTCTTCGGTTCAAATCCGACTCTGCGTCTCCGCGTCGCGGCGGTTCACATCATCCTTGACAGTTAAACTAATCAAATACCCCGCGATTACCGTCACCACGCAGCCGATGACGTTAAACCAAAGAAACTCAATACTTGTGTAGATGCTCGCGATCCATACCGATGCGATGCCGAACAGCAATCCAAAAAATGCTCCGCGTGAACGCGCCCGTTTGACCGCAAACGCCAGCACAAACACGCCAAGTAACGATCCGTAGAAAAACGAGCCGAATTTGTTGACGACCTCGATCAGCGAGCCCAGGTTCGACGCGAAGATCGCGACTATACACGCAAAAATACCCCAGATAAATGTCGAAAAACGGCCAACGGCAACATAATGCGTATCGGTCGCGTTGGGTTTATAGAGCCTGCGGTAAAAATCTATGGTCGTAGCCGTCGCCAATGCGTTCAATTCCGCCGCTATCGACGACATTGCCGCCGCGAAGATCGCCGCAATCAAAAGTCCTATCACACCCATCGGCATATTCTGCAGCACAAACGTTGGAAACACGTAATTTACATCGTTAAAGGTCTTGTCGCTGGTTTCGCGGATAAACGCAACCGCCTCTTTACGGCTGTCGTTAAATTTTTTGTCAGCATCGACATAAGTCTGCCTAAGTTCGGAATTTTCCGTCGAGAAGTTGATCGCGGCATCGCGGCGTTCGGCATGGGCCTGTGCAAAATTCTGCTCGATCGATTGGAACCGGACGTCCTGTTTAGCTTTTGCAACCTCAACCTCATTAAATACAATCGGCGGAGCATTAAATTGGTAAAAAACGAATACCAATACGCCGATCAGCAGAATAAAAAACTGCATCGGGATCTTAAGAAAGGCGCTCATCAGCAAAGATGTTCGCCCTTCGTCTACCGATTTTGCCGTTAGGAACCGCTGCACTTGGCTCTGATCGCACCCGAAATATCCGAGCATCAGAAACAGCCCGCCGATAAGGCCGGACCAAAGCGTGTACTTCTCCTGCAGGTTAAAGCTGGTATCGACCGTGTTCAGTTTGCCCAACGCACCGGCGAGATGCAGCCCGTCTGAGATCGAAACGCCGGGCGGAAAGCTCCAGAGAATCACAATCAGACAAACTCCCATCCCAAAAAAAATGATGAACATCTGCTTCACATCCGTCCACGTAACCGCCTGAACACCGCCCAACACCGTGTAAATAGTTGTAGACAATCCAATGGCGAAGATAGTCGCGATCAGATTCCAGCCGAACACGATTGAAAGAACTATGGAAGGTGCCGAGATTATCGTGCCCACGCCGAGGCCGCGTGATATGAGAAAGAAAAAGCTCGTCAGCGTGCGAACCCTCACGTCAAAGCGTTTCTCAAGATATTCGTAGGCGGTAAAAACCTGTGCCCGGTGAAAGAACGGAACGACGGTCACGCACAGGATAATCATTGCAAACGGCAGGCCGTAATAAAACTGAATAAAACGCATCCCGTCGCTGTACGCCTGACCTGTCGTGCCGACCAGCGTGATCGCGGAAAGCTGTGTCGCCATTACGGACAGCCCGACCGCCCACCACGGCAGACTTCGGTTTGCAAGAAAGTATCCTTCCTTGCTGCCGCTGTGTTTTGTCATGCGAATACCGTCCCAGACCACGTAAATGAGATACGCGATGACGATCGCCCAATCGAGAAGTTTCATTTAATAATTGTTACGCCGAAAAATAGCGCGAAAACGCCCAAAGTGCAGTGACGACCAAGAAAGTCCACACAATCACGCTGATATATACCCGCCGCCAAAATGCATCAGGTTTGCCCACGGCTTCGATCGTCTGAGGTATTTCTTCCATATATTATGTTCGGTGAAATCCACGCTCGATGTCCTTCATCGTGAGGCGTAAAATAACCGGCCGGCCGTGCGGACAGGTCGTCGGCGACGATGTGAGCAGCAGGCGGTCAATCAGCCACTGCATCTTCTCCGTCGTCAGCTTCATGTTTATTTTTACGGCAGCTTTACAGGCAAGGCTGGCCGCGATATGGTCGCGTAAAGTAGCCTTGGCACTGCCGCGTTTTTCGAGCTCGAGTGTGTCGAGTATCTCCGCAAACAAATTTCTCGCTTCGGATGGCGGAAGGTCGGTCGGCACCGATTTGATCGCGATTGTCCGGCCGGACAACTGCATTAGATTAAAACCGAGTGAGCCGAGTTCGGATTCGACGAGTTTGAAAGCTTCGGCCTGTGCAGGCGTTAGATCTACAGTCTCCGGCAAAAGCAGGTTTTGCGATTCGATAGGCCGTGATGTTTCTTTTTGACGAAACTTATCAAAAAGAATTCGTTCGTGAGCCACATGCTGATCAATCAGCAGCATACCTTCGTCATCGACCGCAATAATAAAACTGTCGTGAAGCTGTGCGATCGGACGGACCTTTGACGAAGCGATACTCTCGACTTCGACCGAACGCACTAGTTTTACCGCCGAATTCACGGGCGGCATTTCGATCCCGGATTGCGGAATTTCTCCCGACTGAAATTCTTCAAAAGTCCTATTCTGAGCTGTCTGCTCGAATTCGGCGGAGAAATTATCATCAGCAAGGCCGTTTGGTGCGCGTGTTCCGTCTGTTCCACTCACGTGCAGTGGAACACCTAGAACATGTGGAACAGGTGGAACAGATGCGGCGGCCGTGGCCTGTTGTGCGTGCAAAGCAGGAAATGTTTCACGCAATTCACCGGATGCGGGTTGAAAATCGATCGGAAGCTGTGCGACAGTCTGCGGTTCGATAAACGGCGACAGAGGCTCGCTCAACGGTTCACTAATTTCCCGCTCAAATCCTGGTGAAGGCGATTCGGGCAGAATCCCAGCTTTTGCCAGTGAATTTCTAATCGCCTCGGCAATCACGTCCTTGACCGCTTCGTTGCGGCGAAATCTAATCTCAGTCTTTGCGGGATGAACATTTACATCGATCTCTTCTATGGTAACATCAACCAACAGAAAAGCGACCGGATAAACACCGTGGGGCAATACGGACCGAAAACCTTCGAGCAATCCGCCGGCAATCGTTTTATCACGGACAAACCGCTGATTTACAAAGAAATACTGTCCGTCTCGGGTCGTCCGCCTTTCACGCGGCGCTGAAACGAAGCCGGACACTTTTGCGACAAATTCGCGGCCGCCTGAAACGGGCAACAGGCTTTCAAGCATTCCGGCACCGAATATCTGAAACGCCCGCTCTCTCAAATCCTTCGCCGGCGAAACCCTGAGCACTTCCCTGCCATTGTTGGTCATCGTAAACGCGATTTCGGGATGGGCCAGGGCATAATGCGTGACGATTCCGGCGAGGTGATAATTCTCCGTTGCTTCGGACCGCATGAATTTGCGGCGGGCGGGCGTGTTAAAGAACAGATCGCGAACCGAGATCGTCGTGCCCGTATCGCGGGCGGCATCTTTAACATCGATCAGCTTGCCGCCTTCGATCACGACTCGCGTGGCAGCCGTGTCCTGCTCGATCTTGGTTGTTAGCTCGACCTTTGCCACCGAAGCGATTGACGCCAAAGCTTCGCCGCGAAAGCCGAGCGTCATGATCTTCGACAGGTCTTCGAGAGTGCGGATCTTTGATGTTGCGTGTCGTTCAAATGCAAGTATCGCATCGTCGCGAAGCATCCCCGAACCATCATCACTTACACGCATCAACCGCCTTCCGCCAAGCCCGATCTCTATCTGAACACGACTCGCCCCCGCATCGATTGCGTTCTCGACCAGCTCCTTAATCACGGACGCCGGCCGCTCAACGACCTCGCCGGCCGCGATCTGATTTGCCAAATTGTCCGGTAAGTTGCTGATCTTGTTCATGAATTAAAACTGCTCAATAAAGTCTTCCAGACTTATTTCCGTTCGCCGGAGAATTGCTCGTAGAGTTCCCGGTCGAGTTCCTTATGCATAGGAACAGTTGTCTGGTTAGGCGGATCTTTTCTCAC
>JANNGV010000518.1:0-3761 GCA_031404055.1 Chloracidobacterium sp. | reverse complement strand
CATTCAGGGCATCGTTTCATCTTTCAAAGTCCTAAGAGGATTCTCAATCTGTCTTCAACCAATTCGATAGTTTGTTCTGAAACCTTTCCTAGTCGTTTTACCAGCCTCGAAGTCGAGATAGAACGTACATCCTCACACTTTACAAAACTGGTCATCGTCAATCCACCTTCGGGTGGCATGACCTCGACGTGGAGCGGGATCCCTTTCGCTTTTGACGTTATGGGGACCGCCACGACGAGTTCAGCGGCTCCGTGATTGAAAATGTCAACCGACATGACCAGCGCCGGACGCATTCCCGCCTGTTCACGTCCTTTCGTCGGATCGAGTACGACCAGCCAAATCTCACCCCGTGACGCCGTGCTCATTCTTTTTCGACTCCATCAGCAAGTGTGTTTTCCCAAAGCCGCCTTTCTTCCGATTCTTCCTGCCAGGCCGCATTGTCAGCCTTTAGAGCGGAAAACGCTGAATTCGTCGCATCGAGCAATCTGCGGCGCCGCAGGTCTTCTATCGCCTGATCTATGACCGACTGCATTGATTGACCTTTCGCTTTCGATAGACCCTTGAGTATTTGATAGCTGGCTGAACTTATTCGAACATTAACACTAGACATATTCTTGAAACCCCACGAAGTATACTACTAATCAGTGGTGTATTTTGTCAACAAATTTGGTGACACTTTCGTTGTAGTAAAGGATTTATTTCTTCAAAGCCGCCGTCCAATTTAGGATCACTGTCGGCGGCTGTGCAGTCGGTTCACCGATCAGGGTGCCGATCAGGAATCGCTTGCCGTCGGGCGAGACGTCGAATTCGTGCGTGCTGCCGAACAGGCCGATCATTCTGGTTTTGAACAATGCTTTAGGAGTGTCGAATTCAAACTCGCTCCCGCCCGTTTTTACGGTTGCAGTCATTAGTTGGCCATCCGCGTCGATGAAGAAAAGTTCGCCGCCGTCACGCCGCCATACAGGCATGGTTCCACCCGCACCTGAAATTCGTTTCCGGTCGCTGCCGAGTTTACCATCCGCCGAAAATGATTGAACATAGATCTCGGGGTTGCCGGTCTCATCGTTAGAATAGGCGAGCCATTTTCCATCGGGCGACAAATGCGGGGTCTGTTCGTTTGCCGGGGAATTCAGCAGCATCGACTCTGTCCGCCCGCCTTCTAACGATAAAGTGTACATGTCGAGCCGCGATTTCACGCCGCGTCGAAGATAAATGATGAAACGTCCGTCAGGCGACCAATCGTGAGGGAAATTCGCTCCCAGCCGCAGTACGGTCTCTGCATCTCCAAGACCGCTGGCCGACTTTATGTTCATCCCTCCGACACCGCTATATGCAACGCGGGAGCCATCCGGCGACCACACGGGCATCTGCCCAAAATCTGAAGTTATCCTTACGCTTGTGCCTTTTTCCAGGTCGATCACCCAGATAGTGTTTGGCGGATTTCGCTTGACGGCGACGCGCTTGCCATCCGGCGAGAGATGCGGGTCAAGTCCGTTGGCGATCTTTACGAGCGCCTCAACCGTGCCGACCTGTTTGCCCTCACGATCAAACCAGACAAGCTGATAGTCCCGCTCCCATACTCCCTGCCAAACCAAGGTGCCAGTGTCCGAAGCAGAAAAGCGAAAGTTGTTGATCCAGCTTTTCTGCCCTCCGATCACTACTACCGGCTCGCCGCTGAGCGTGAGTTTATCCGGATCGAAAGCCTGTGCCACCAGAGCTTCGTTACGGATAAAGATCAGCCATCCTTGCCGAGTATAAACGACAGGCGAGATGTCCGGCACGATCTGCACGATCTCTGGCGAATCAAGCGAGCCCGCCCAAATACCGTTCTGCTCCCGATGGAAAAGAAAACGACGGCCGCCAGGAAGAAAGTAAGGATAGCGATGACGTTCCGCCTCACCTTGCTCTACATTCATCGCGACCGGTTTCGGTTCGCCGCCTTGTGCCGACACCTGCACTACTGTCGTTCGATAATCGGCAACGAAGATGATCGTGCCGTCCGCACTCCAACTTCCTCCGACCATCCGCGCGGCGTCACACAGCACCTGAGCGTTGCCGCCGTTCAGATCAGAGCGCTTCAGTTTTCCGTTCGACCCGTAAGCAACCGACCTGCTGTCCGGCGACCAGAAAGGCTCAAGCGGGATTTCGGAGCCGGGCAACAGCTTTGCATCCGGTGAACTGAGTTCGCGGACGTATAGCATATTCTTGCCGCCCGCGCTGGCCGAGAAAGCGATTTTTTGTCCGTCCGGCGAGATGACGGCAAAGTCGGGCTGAACGTCATTGAAGGAAAGATCCGGCGGAGGCTCGAACGACAGCCTTACCGCGTCGGCCGTACTCGAACTTTGGTTGGAGTAAGCCAGGGCCAATCCCAAGGCTGTCAACGCAAACACGCCAACCGCGATCCATGCAATACGAGAACGCCAAACAGACGTCGCAACCGTTTTCTCGCCCCTCTCCGGCATGGCCGTTTCGTGCGCCGGTTCGATCACTCGCGTCGGCCTTTCACCCGACATCACATCACCGGACAAAATAGCCGTCGCAGGTTCGTCAGTCACGCTGCCCTGCACGAGCATCGTACCGTCATCGAGACAATACAGAAGGCTGTCGTCAAAATAATCCTTTCGGCATTCAGGGCATCGTTTCATAGATTCTATTCGGGCAGATTCAGGCGTTTCAGCATCTCCTTGTATCTCCGGTCGCCACGGAGCGGCTCCATGAATGGGTCGCTCTTTAATCGCTGTAAGAACCAGTCGCGGTTTTGATAGGATTTTTCAAGCTCTGAAAAAGCCGCATCTTTATCGCCTAGCAGCGCGTACGTCGCGGCCAGCCAATAGATCATCACGTAACCGGCTTTCTCAGCTTGTTTCCATTCACTAACTATTCGCATCGCGTGCTCACGCTGACCACCTATTGCGTAGGAAATGCCTTGCTGGGCCCGGCCTTGATAGGACGCCAGATTTAGGGCTTTTTCCGAAACTGCAAGTGATTCCTTGTACATACCTTTCGCGTTATAAGAATGTGCCAGCCATGCCAGGCCGCCAATGTGCGTCGAGTCTAGTTCGTTCGTTTTCTTTGCTTGGTCGAGCGCCTCGTCGAACCGGCGAGCGTACATCAAAACGGCGGCAAAATTAGCTCCTTGCTGGATCGAAAGCGGTTCCAATTCCATCGCCCTTTTCATCTCGGCCACGGCCTCGTCGTGGCGTCCCAGCGGGCTTAAGTAAACCCACGCGTAGCGATAATGTGTGATGGCAAGATTCGGGTCCAGTTCGAGCGACCGTTTGAATTCACGTTCGGCCAGAGGATAATCCCAATCGTGGGTTGCGGCGATCATTCCCGCGACCGTGTGTGCCTCTGGAAGGTTGGGGTCAAGTTCGAGCGCTTTCGCAACTGCAGCCCTGGCCTGCGGCACACATTCCTGTGGAGAAGCATAAGGATACGACGGGATTGTTGAGTACGATTCCGCGATGCCGACGTATGCCAAGGCAAAATTCGGATCGAGCTTGACTGCCTGTTTGAAGAGCTCGATGCTCTTAGACATGTCGTCCTTCGTCCGGCGGGCAAAATGAAAACGGCCTTTCAGCCACAGCTGGTAGGCTTCGCTACTGTTTGTGTATTTTTTGGTCAGTCCCTTTTCATCGCCCGACAATTTCAACTGCAGTTTTTGCGTAATCGTAGCCGCTATCTCACGCTGCGTCGCCAGCAGGTCGGACATCTTTCGGTCGTATTGCTCGCCCCAGAGAATTTTGTTGTTGGCGGCGTCG
>JANNGV010000517.1:0-7904 GCA_031404055.1 Chloracidobacterium sp. | reverse complement strand
GGATGAGCTAAAGGAAGCGACAAAGAATCTGGCGAACCTCCGCGCCCTGCACGAGCGCATTATAGAATCCATCCGCTCAGGACTAATCACCACCGACCTCGATGGTACGATTTATACCTTTAACGCCGCCGCGACCGAGATTACCGGCCATCGGGCCGAGGAAATGGAGGGCGTAAAGATCGCTACGTTGTTTGGCGACATCGGTCATCAGATCGAGCAGTCGCTTGGTGCGGTCGATGATGGCGATCAATTGCCGCGATTTGAGACAAACCTGATGACGCCCGAGGGTTTTGCGGTGCGGATTGGTTACAGCATCTCGCAGCTTTTCTCTGAAGATAACGAGGCGACAGGCTTGATCATTACCTTTCAGGACCTGACGGAAATCCGCTCTATGGAAGAAAGCGTCCGCCGTAAGGAGCGGCTGGCGGCTGTTGGCCGGGTAGGGGCCGGGCTGGCACACGAGATCCGCAATCCGCTAGGTGCGATGCGCGGTGCGATTCAGGTGCTCGAATCGAACATGCCGGCTGAATCTATCCATGCTGACCTGATGGGAATAATACTGCGTGAGTCCGACCGATTGAACAGCATTATCACGAATTTCCTGAGTTATGCGCGGCCGATGGTCGGCAAATTTTCTGAGATAGATGTTCGCGAGGCGATACGCGACACGCTAAAACTCTTGCGGCACAGCCCGGATGTAAAGGAAAATCACATACTCGAAGACCAACTTCCGCGGCAGCCGATCTTTATTTCGGCCGATGCGACACAGCTGAAGCAGATCTTTTGGAATCTTGCCAGAAACGCTATCCAGGCGATGCCGTATGGCGGCAAGCTTTCCATAAAGCTCGAGTCGATCTCGAATAACCGCATCCGCATCGTATTCGAGGATACGGGGACAGGAATGTCGCCGGAGTCGGTCGAGCAGCTGTTCGAACCGTTTTCAAACTCGACATCCGGCGGAACGGGACTCGGCCTTTCGATCGTTTATCAGATAATCCGCGATCATAACGGAACGATCAATGTCCGCAGCATCGAAGGTGAAGGAAGCACCATCACGGTGGAGCTTCCGTCCGAAAACAGGCGGCTCGGCTCGATCGATGAATCAGCCGACATCGAGGACTCCGTTGCGCCTAATCGGTTGAAGAGTCTTTTGAAGGTGAAAAAAGAAGAATCCAAAGTTTCTTCTTGAATTCTACCGTTCGTTTCTGTGAAAATAGAAGTGCGGGATCATCGTTGGACCGCGGTCCTCAATATCAATATACTGACTCGGCTTGCGTCAGATCGTTAGCGGCCGACTCGCCTGTTCTCTTATCCTTCTTATTCTTTCCGGTTCATCTTGTTCCGTGGTTGAAATCCTGAACCACCGAGTAAGAGGAAAAATGAGCAAGGAATGAACAAAAACAAGTTTCCCAATGTCGGCTGTATCGAGGCCGCGATTTTAACATGTCAAATATTCTGATCGTTGACGACGAGCAAAGTTACAGGCAGCTTCTTAGCCTGGTGTTTAACGGCGACGGGCACAATATACGTACCGCCACGAACGGACGAGAGGCTCTGCAGATGCTTGGGGATGAACCCGCCGATCTCATCATCTCGGACGTAAAAATGCCGGATATGGACGGCATTGAGATGTTGCGGGCTGTCCGTGAAACGCTCCCAGATCTCGGTGTGATCCTGATGACCGCGTTTGCGTCGGTTGAAACCGCCCGCGAAGCCTTTAAGCTTGGCGCCGATGACTTTATACAAAAGCCGTTTGATGTCGAAGAACTTAAGCTAATAGTCAGAAAAACGCTGGAGAAACAGGCGTTGATAGACGAAAACCGGGCGTTCAAACGAGCCCAGCGCGAACGCGGGAGCGTAAAGAACATCGTCGGGAATTCCGCGAAGATGCATGCCATTTTCCAAATGATCGAGACGGTTGCCGAGGTTCAGTCCACGGTTTTGATCACAGGCGAAAGCGGTACCGGTAAAGAGCTGGTTGCCCGTGCGATCCATGATCTAAGCGCACGGGCCGAGAAACCTTTTATATCGATTAACTGCGGTGCTTTTACGGAAACGCTGCTCGAATCCGAGCTTTTCGGGTATATCAAAGGCTCATTTACCGGCGCCAATAGCAATCGCAAAGGCCTGTTTGAAGCGGCCCACAAGGGAACGATCTTTTTAGACGAAATTGGCGAAATGTCTCCGGCAATGCAGGTCAAGCTTCTTCGCGTGCTGCAGGAACGGCGTGTGCGGCCAGTGGGGGCACACGAAGAGATTCTGGTTGACGCCCGCGTAATTGCCGCGACGAATCGCGATCTGAAAAGTATGTCGCTTGACGGCACGTTTAGAGAAGACCTGTTCTATCGAATATCCGTGATCCCGATCCATCTGCCACCGCTTCGCGACCGCCGCGAGGATATAACGGAACTTGTCGGCCATTTTATCGGCAAATTCTGTGATCAATCCGGCCGTAAGCTCGGCATAACGCCAAAGGCAATGCAGCTGCTGGAAAACTATATGTGGGGCGGAAACGTGCGCGAGCTTGAACACACGATCGAGCGAGCAGTCGCTCTCGAACGCACCGAGGAGATCCAGCCCGAACGTCTTCCCGATCACATAACCAATTACAACCCCGAACGTATAAAAGCGGAGTTCGAACTTCCGAACGAGGGCCTGAATCTAACCGCCCATCTCGAAAATCTCGAAAAAACCTACGTCGTAGAAGCCCTCCGAATGACCGCCGGCAACCAAACCAAAGCCGCCGACCTCCTCCAAATGCAGGTCCGTTCTCTCCGACATCTATTAGACAAACACAGCATCCGCAATTTGTCAGCCCAAATGCGGTCGGGGGAGTGAGTGGAACCAGAGGCGAACCGAACGGGTCTGTTCGCTATTAAACTCGCAAGATATATGCGGCAATTACTTTGCAGCGGTCACGCCGGTGACGGTCGCGAAGGCGTTGGGCTTGTTGATTTTTACCTTTATCCGGGGCGATGCACCGGTTCCGCTTTCGATGCTGTCGGAGCGGAACTTGATGATGTATGCCGAGCGGAGTTGGGCGGCGATGTCGTCGTATGCCCGTTGTATCTGGCTGAGCTGCGTTATTGGATAATAGACGCCGCCGGAAACTTTTGCCAGGCGTTCGCCCTCATCCTTTGCTTTTGAAGTAAGCTCGCCCTGCAGATACCGCGTGCGGAGTGTGTCAATCGCCGCGCTCGGGTTGGCCTCTGAGGATGCGATCAGTCCGGACGGCACATACAGCGGATAGATCAACGCCCCGCTCTCCTGTATCGCCGAAAGCATTGAATCGAAAGGCAAAAACGAACGATTGTCGTCGCCGTCGGTTAGGATCACTATCGCAGTCCGCTCTCCTTTCAACGGACGAAGTGTATCGGCCAGCGTGTAAGCGAGCGAATCGTAATATGCGGTCGCACCGCCCGCGTCGAAGGTGTCGAGGCTTTCGGAAAGCAGGCGTTTGTCGGTAGTAAAGCCGGAGAGAACTTTTACGTCGTCATTGAAGGTGACGATAGAAATACGGTCTCGCGCATCAACCGTGTCTACAAAGCTGCGGGCCGCCTTGCGAATAAAAGTGACGTAATTGTCCACGCTTCCGGATACATCAAGCAGCAAAACAAGATTGAACGGCGCCGTCGTGGGCTCTACCGTGATTATCTCGCGGCCGACGTTGTTCTCCGTCAGCTCGAAATCGGACGGCAGCAATCCGGCAATCGCACGGTTATTAATGTCGTTGACGCGTACCGAAGCGCTTTTGATACTTGCGACGGGTCCCTTTTCGACCATGGAGCGGTTTGCGAACGACGGCTCAAGCTTTATGGGCGGCAGTGTGCGTGCGTAATCGCCGTAATATTTAGGCGCGGCACGCCGAATCGCTTCCATAAGCAATGAATCGCCGCTTCGGATAATAGCTTTGGCCGCTATCGTAAGTGGACGCTCACGCAGATCGCTCGTAACTTCGTTCGGCGGGATGTTTAGAAGGATTATTCCCCGGGCAGTTATGAGATTTAGCGAAATAGTGGTGGGTAATCGACCTTTCGATTTAGCATTGTTCGCTTTTGGATCGATCTTCGCATTCGGGCTTGAATTGGTTGCCGCGTCAGTTGGCAGAATCGCACTCGCCCCGTCGCTGCTTCCGTTTGTCCGGGCTTCGCTGCGTTCCGTAACGTCGGCCTTGGCCTTTTTCACCGCCGCTTCTTCATCGTAAAGCCGGCCGACAATCTCAAACTTCCCGGCTGCTTTCTCCTTTACCTTTTCGAGTTCGAAATCACTGAGAAAGCGTGGCCGCGAGGCAGTCCAGTGAAGCTCGTATCTAAGATCGTCCGTCGGAACATCGGCGGCGATCGTTCCGGTATCGGTGCGGACCTCGGCCGATAAAACATCGCCGGTCACGCGGACCTCTCCGGCAAGCGTCTCCACCTTTACCCGCATCTTCGGCGGCATCGTAATAGAGATGTCTATGCGTTTTCTAGTGCCGGACGGCGTGACTTCGATGCGGATATTTGTCTGCGTTGCTTCGATCTTTAGGTCTTTTTCCGAGATGGCCGAATTCGACGTAGCGGTGATCGTGACCTTGCCGTCCTTAACCGTCGCCAAAGCTCTATCGGTCTTGTCATCGGCCGCCGTATCCGTAAACGCCTCGACGCGTCCGTGCAGATTTTTTACTTCTATGCGTCCGCCGGGCGCGATGGTAAACGCGCGTTTCAATTCCTGAGCACCGGCCGTCGAAACCAACACGATGCCGGCGACTATATATAGAGCTAGTTTCCCCGTGAGATGGTGCATTAGCTATGACCGGCTGGTGATGCGGCCGGATTGGATCAAACGCTGCCGCACGCGCTCCTGCCATTTCTTGCGCGGCTTATCGGTTTCCTCAAATTTTGAAAGCAAATCCTGAAGCGATTCGCCGCCGGCCTGCCGCGTCTTTAGATAAAGTAGTGCGACGATGATCGCCGTAAAAGATATTACGACAATCTGCAGGGGCAAGAGCAGAATCTGGAGCAAAGTTTCAAGAATAGTTTCACGCAGACGACTCCGCATGTCCTTATCCGAGCCGGTAATTCTGAACGTGCGATTATTGCCGATGCTGATATCGACGTTCCGCGGCTGATCCGTTTCATCGGCGGCGGGAGTTGTGTTCGGATCGGTCTTTTCCGCCGTATCGCCGTCGGTCACCGCGACTTTTTCCGTTTGGCGGTCCAAAGCCTTTGCGGTGATATTGACCATGAACGAAATCGTCCCCGCCGAAATCGCCGGAATCAGGAACATTATCGCCACGGCAGCAGTCGCGGTCGCGAGAGACCGTTTTACAAGATCCTTGGAACGTTTCAGTGCCTGCCGTCCGCGGCGATTCTCCATCATCACTACCGGTCCCACCAACGTCCACAGAACACTCGTAATCAGGAAGCCGATACCGCACGTAAATACGCCGATCAAAAGCGAAAGAACGGTGCTCATGATTCCGGTGCCCGCAAACGTCTTCCACTTTGACCTGGTTTCCTTGAGTGCGGCCCGCAGCTTGATCGGCCGCAGCGGCACCGCAAGTGATTGCGTGACGATCAACGTTATTGTTCCAATTATCAAATATGCCGAAAATGCATTAATAATCGTGGACGCTACAGCCAATATGCCGATCGCTACGTTTGCAACTCCCGAATTAATCGCATCGCTCACTTTCAGAAAGCTAAGAACGATCAATGGGACGGTAAGAACGATCATCGGCAGATGAAAAAACGCCGAGAGCATCAGGAATTTCGGCATGTGTTCCGTGTAGATCATTCCGGCTCGACGAAGCAGGCCAAAAATGCCTTCGGACCGCGACCTGAGCGCACTCGCAAACGCCTCGGCGCTTTGCGGACGATCGTCCTCATTCTTCGCAAGCGCGCTCGCGATCACCCGTTTCAGCTTTTTCCGGACCTTTTTAGCATTCAACGGCGGCGGCGGGCAATCCTTATGAGATTCCATCACCTGCGTAAAGTCGCCGCTAAACGGCGTCGAGCCCGAAAGCATCTGATACGCGATGATTCCCATACTGTAAATATCGGAGCGGGGACCCAGTTTGTCGCCACGGCATTGTTCCGGCGACATATAAAGCGGAGTACCCAGGACGGCTCCGACTCGCGTCAAATCACTTGTCGATGGAGAGCTTAAAAGCGAGCTTCCGGACGTGCCGTGCGAGCTGAATTCTCCATCACTATTGGCCACATCCGTTATCAGCTTTGTATGAGCGGATTCCTGATCGAATTTTCCCTCGGTACCTGACCGAAGAACCAATGTTCCGCTATCTTCGCCGTTGGCCGGGGGTTGTTGAATAAGGGTATCTTTGTCGGCTATCGCTGATTCGGTGCCGACAAACTGAGCGACAGTCGATCCGTCGACAATTCGGGTTGGCGAAATGCTGTCATGAATCGTCCCCTCCTGCGAGATATCGGCCAGCGTCGCCTTTCCGGCCGATACAAATGTCGGCGTTGACGGCAAGGCGGCCGGGAATTCACCCGAGGAAGCGGCTGAATGTTCCTCAAGCTTTGCGATACCGAAATCGAGCACCTTAACGGTATATCCGCCGCGTTGGTTTGGCTCGAGCCATATGTTGTCGGGCTTTAGGTCGCGGTGAATAATTCCCTGCTCGTGTGCTTCATGAACTGCCGAACAAACCTGCTCCAGAATATCGAGGGTCCAGGAAACCGGCAGATTTTTTTCTTCCTCAAGTATCTCGCCGAGCGTGCATCCATCGAGATATTCCATGACAAGATATGCAACCTGCCCGTCAACCGTGTGTGCAAATCCGAAATCGGTGACATTTACTACGTTCGGATGCCGCAAACGTCCGGCTGCACGGGCCTCCCGGCGAAACCGCTCGACAAACTCCGGCCGCTGCATAAACTGGGGAGCGATAATCTTGATCGCAACCGGCCGTTCGGTGCCGAGATGCGTCGCAAGATACACCGTCCCCATGCCGCCGCGTCCAAGCTCGCGTTCGATCTGGTATTTTTCGTCGAGCGTTTGCCCGATTACATCCGCGAAATTCATATCAGTTCGGAAAAGCCGTCTTCGCTATTTTAGCGGAATTTCAAATTGTTACGAATGAAGCTGTTGGTTAGTTCACACGAGGTTATTTATACCGGCAAACTTTAATTACTGCAAAACAAAACTTTTCGGGACAAATTCAAGCGCGATCAGCTCACCGTTAGCCTTCGATTTCTTGTCCGGCACGTCGGTGTACGTAATTACAACCGGAATCTCTACTGCCTTCATTCCACAGCCCATCTGCAAATGTTCAACGTCCGGTGTAAACGCACGCATTTCCAGTTTGTTCGCGGCCGGGTTGGCTAATTTTAGAATTTGCGTCGGAGTTTTGAAGTGGAAAAACATTCCCTTATTGTTGCACTCCGACTTTTCGATGAATGCCATTTCCTGTTTCTCACCGGCTTTCGGTTTACGCAGAGTTTCCCTGATGTGCGTCATCATCGCGTTACGCCGCTCGGCTTCGAAGTCCGCGTTTGAAGGGATGTCTGACGTGAATTCCGCTGGTACGGACGTCGATTCAGCAGCTTCCTCGATTTCGGCGGATTCGGCGACAGATGTCTCGCCGGTGCTCGAGTCTACAAACCTGAAATGCGCCGGTACGAACTCAACCGACACTAATTCCCCCCGAGTTGCTCCCTTTGCGACCGTCTTGGGCAGATAGGTCAAAACTGCTTTAATAGCGGCAACTTTAGCGTCGCAACCGATCTCGGCATCGCCACCGTCAACTATGTATGTTGCCAGGTTTATTCCCTGAAATTCCTTGCTCGTCAGAACAAACGACTCGCCCCTCGGTTTTGACCGTGTATGTTACTGTGCCCCCTTTGCAGCCTATTTTCTCCAGATGGCCAAGTAGTCGAACTTCTTCGGCATCGGTTTTTCGC
>JANNGV010000516.1:0-2623 GCA_031404055.1 Chloracidobacterium sp. | reverse complement strand
GCCTGAACAATGAAAGAATTGCGATAATGCTTCGTACATTCGCCCTCCTATTGATTTTTGTTTCGTTTACAGTTGCGGCCAATGCCCAGCAACGGCCGCTGATCACCGACGATATCGATATAGTTCCGACGGGTTCGGTTGAAGTCAGTGCGGGAGTTGATTTTTTTCAGAACGCTAAGTTTCCGCTCTCCGGCCTTAGAGGCGACCTGACCCGGATCGGCGATATTCGAATTCGCCAGGGTTTTGCATCAAATGTTGAGATTCAAATCGAAGGCACGCTTCAGAATTTTCTTGCTATAAATTCCAGCTTCGGGCCGTCAGCTATTCCGCTAAATGTCTCCGGGAACTCTACAAACGATTTTGACGATATTACGGTTTCGGCAAAAATTAAGCTTCTGAATGAGACAAAAACGCTTCCCGCTATTGGGATGAAGTTTGGATTTCAGATGCCGAATACGGATCAGGCCAGAGGCATCGGGACAAATCAGATAAACATTTTCAGTAAGTTGATTATTCAAAAGAGATTCGGCAAACGTGCCGGACGAACTCCGCTTGCGAATATTTACGGCAACTTTGGATTGGGGATTATGAATGCTCCGCTGGCGAATTTCACGCAGAATGACGTATTCCTTTTCGGGGTTGCCGGTATTTTTCGAATAAACGACCGGATAAATATAGCCACCGAGGTCAACGGCCGTTCCAGCATTCGCCGTAACGCTCCACTTGGTACCGAGAGCCTGGCCCAACTTCGAATCGGCACCCAAATTAAAGCATCCGGCCTGCGTTTTGATACCGCCGCAATTTTTGGGCTCACGCGGTTCAGTCCCCGAACCGGAGTCACTTTCGGCGTCACCTATCAATCTCCGGTCTTCTTCCCTGTCGCGAAATAACACCGTCTTAGCGTGCCATAATGTTAACAGGCGAATGGCCATGGCCCAGATTTGGAGCCGTACGAATAGCCTCGGCTACAAACTTTTTTGATATCGAGACAGCGTCCTTCAAATCCTTATCTAGAGCCAAATTCGCGGCGATGGCGGCGGCAAGCGTACAGCCTGTTCCGTGCGTGGCAGTCGTATCAATATAATCCGCTTCGAATACGGTCTTTTCGCCGGGTGTAAAAAGATAATCGAGGGCTTTTTGCTTAACCAAAGTCTCCGCTTCAAAATGACCGCCTTTTATCAGCACATTTTTGGCCCCCATCGACTGCATCCTCTGGGCGGCGTTTTCAATATCGGCTTCTGCACGGATGGTTGTTCCGGTTATTCGCTCCGATTCTTGAATATTTGGCGTCACGATCGTCGAAATAGGAAATAGCATTTCGATCAATGCCTGAAGCGACGCTTCGTCGATGAGATCAAAACCCGATGTCGAACGCACAACCGGATCGACAACAACGTTTGCCAGCCCATTCTCCCGTATAAGCCGGGCAGTTTCTTCGATAACCTCGCGCGTCGGCAGCATTCCGGTCTTGACTGCCGCAATCTGAAAATCTTTTAGTAACGGCTCAACCTGTCCTCGGATAGTCTCAGCGGTTTGATGGACCGCCCCGAAAACGCCGGTTGTATTCTGAAATGTGATCGAAGCAATTGCGGCAGTTGCAAAGCAGCCGAACGCGGAAAATGTCTTTATGTCGGCAATGATCCCAGCTCCGCCCGATGGGTCGAGTCCGGCTATGGTGAGACAAATCTTCTGTTTACTCATTAATTTGGAGTCGTTCAGTCGGACGATGGCCGAGACAGTTTTCGTAATCGGCGTTCGTCATTCAAAAATCGAATAGCAGCAAAGCCGCTAGCCCCGCTTACAAGCGCATCTCTATAATTCGATTCGTCGATCCCGCCGAGAGCGATAACGGGAAACGGTTCGACGTATTCGCAAACCTTATTTAGCATCTCTAAGCCCGTTGGCGGGCCTTTTCCGGGGCTTTCGAACACTGGGCCATACGTAATAAAGTCAGCTTCGTTCGACTTTGCGGCGATTGCTTCGTCGGCTGAATGAGTAGAAACCCCGATCAAAAACTCCGCTGGAAAAGTTTGCCGGACTATCTCAGCCGGAAGCCCATCAGCCGGCAGATGGACACCGTCCGCCCCAGCAGCAAGAGCAATGTCCGCTCGGCCGTTAACTAAGAGCCTTGTGCCGGAATCGCGCGTGACTGCCGCCGCGTCCTTAACCAAGTCAAATAATAATCCCGATGTCAAATTCTTCTCGCGGATCTGGATTAAAGCGATTCCAACTTCGACCGCGACACTTATATTGTGGAGTATCTCGTTCCTGACTTGATAAAAATTGGCCGGGTCGGCATCACCCTTCGTTATAAGGTAAACGATCGGTTTATCAGGCAAGCGGTTCACTTGGACGGCTTCCGGTCGTGTTCCTGAAGCAAGGCGACACTCTGATTAAAATGCGCGATCTCCCAGAACGCGATTAGCAGGTTGAGGACGCCAAGGCCTGTGACGGCTCCACGAAACCAATTTGACGCAACTGTCTTTTGCAGCACTGGCAGCCCTGCACCTTCGGACACTAATACGAGCAAATAGTTCTCACTCCAATTTCCGAAAAGCGTATCCCAGGGCGAAAGTATTAGATAAAAGCCCAAAAGAAGACACAAAATAATAAAGAAAATGAC
>JANNGV010000515.1:0-3716 GCA_031404055.1 Chloracidobacterium sp. | reverse complement strand
CGAACATGATCGTGTACCACGGGATCGCGTTCTCCACCGTGTATTCGCCGCCAAAAACCTTCTCCGGCGTTGTATCGAAATTCTTAAAAAACGCCGTCCACATTTTGTGCGTGGTCGCCATTTGTATCTTGTGCACCGGCTCGCCAAGATAATGATTGATAAATTCGACGATCAACGGCACATGATGTCCGCCTTCTGCAAATAAAAACATTATTAAATATCCTTTTCGCTAACTGGGTTAGAAAAAATTCTTAATATACCTTCGATAACTACCGCAAAACCGAATGTTCCCATTCCCAGGATTACGCCAACTATTGAAACCGCTTCCGTCGCATAGAGTATCGCGACAACGGCACCGAGAACTATGTACCTCGCAAAATATTTCAACGCTAGCAATCTCGGCTTTTCGCCCGTTTCGGCGGCTAGAGCGAAGATCTTCTTCAATGAAACCTTCAGCCAATAATAGTTAATAAAAGCAAGCACGCTGCCGATAAAAACGCCTGCTCCAAAACTGACTGCGACCAATGCGGATCCGAGGACGCTGCCCGCCAGACCGATTACCGCCATGATGACCAAAATTCGCCTGTGCGAAACCGGCACTATCGCTTGCTCTGCGGGTAAACCAGGTTCAATTTCGTCGCTCATTGCGAATCTTAAATTTTACAAAGGAAATGGAGAAAATTCAAAGGCGAAGAGATAGTTTGTTCGCTGTTCATGCCGTTCTGTGGTTTATTCTTCCGTTGCGTAAAATATGACCACGGAACGAGAGGAACAAGAGGAACGAGAGGAAATAGGAGGAACCGAAAGGTGTTTGTCGTTCACAACTACTTGAAGATCTGCGATGTCAGTCTGAAAAATTGGACAAATCCGATCAAAGAACCTAAAACAATGCCGCCAACCATTCCCCATGGCGAAGTGCCGAAAAGAAGATCCGCACCCCAGCCGAGAATGAGCATAAATGCGACCGACGCGAAGAAGGCTATACCCGCCGACCAGGCCAGCCCGCTGCGTCGGGCATTTTCGGCAAATGATTCCGGGTCTGCCGTGGACAAAATGAATGGCTCTTTTTCTCGGCCTTCACCCGAATCCCGCGGATCTGAATCAATAATGCTAAGCGCCCGCCGCTGCGTGTCCAGTTTTGCTTCCATTGTTCCGGATGCATCATGGCCGCGATCGTCGTCGTCACCTAGCAGGTTTTTGATCATAAATTTGCCCGAATTAAGTAAGGATGTTGAGCAAGGCCCACAGCAATTCTAGTTCGCGGCAATCGGATTGAGCAAGAGAAAAAGCTTGTCCTGTATTTCCGGGTTTGTTACCAGCTTATTATGAGTTTCACATTGATAAAGCTCGGATGCGAGCGGCATAACGTTCTTACGTCCTTTTTCAATAGCGCTTTCCGCCCCCAAAGACCGCTTGGTGACCACGCCGTCCCCCTGGATAATCAGCAACTTGCTCAATGCCTCGGAGGAAACTTTTTCGCCACCGCTGCTTTCAAACGAACTTGCCTTAAATCGCGTCTCCCAACGCTTTTTCTTCTCATCGCGCAAAAGCAATACCGCATTTCTTGTGTCTTTGCAATCGCCTCCGATCAGATGAAACGTGACCGGGATCTTTTCGCTGATGTTTGCGTCCAACGCTTGCTGAAACCTCTTCGCCCTTGAAAGAGCTATTCTAAAATAGGCCTTTGTTTGTGACTGCTCCGCCGGCGTGAAGTTCTTTGCAAAACCTTCGTCATCCCATGTGACCCAATTATAAGTTTCCCAAGACCGCGGATCGTAAATGTCTATTTTCATGAGCTTTAAGTTCTCGTCATATGCAACGAATGAGTCCTGGTGCGGCAAAAGCTGGTACATTGACGGAAGGGTAAAAACATCAAACTCGCTCAGATTTTGGACAAACGGCAAGTTAAGGCCGCCGCCGATAAATGAAAATCCGTTCAGCAGAGAATCCAACGCATCAATCGAGCCTTCGTTAGGCGTTCCGACCAGAATTATCTTTTTCAAACTGCGCGATCCCGCCCATGTCGGCCGTGGAACAGCGGGAATATCCCTGTCGCCGTACATCGCGGCATAACGTGCGATGAGCCCGCCCATGGAATGAGCAACTATATTGAATTTGAGATTCGGTTTGCGAAGCCTGCGTTTTAGCGTTTCGATCTGCCGTATCAGAAGCCGCGCGTTCTCAACATTGTCGCGACGCCAATCGTAAGGAAAAACATAAAACGTATCCTGAGAATCAGCTCGCGTCGCCGTGTTCCATTTTGCCTCTCGGTAGCCAGCCCGCTTTTCCAGAGAATCGATCAGTTTTTCATAAACTTCAATTTCGGGTAGAAACTTTAAGAACTGGACTCCGCGAACAATATCGCGCGGCCTTAGGCCATCGCGGTTTCTGCTGAGAATTGGCGAGATCGGAAGCCGGAGATCGTCATCTTTCGAGCGTGACGGCTTGAACCATACAAGTTCCTGATTTTTGGAATTGACCAGCTCCGAACCGGCAATCCCGGGAATAATAATGACGGGATCCTTTCCGGTCGAAATCGGCGCGGGATTCTGGCTAAAAACATCGTTCGCCGACACCAGGAATATTAGGATAAGAGAAAAATAAGCAAACCTGTTTAAGCTTGTCATGTTCAATTTGATGCCGCCGCTGTCAAGTTTGTTACGCTCAAAACTTGCATCCGCGAAATGATAACATGCTTTTAGTGTTGCGTGTATTGCGGTTCTGCAACGGCTGCACGCCCCACAATTTCGGTCTTAGTAGGCGAGATCATGTGATAGTTTATGCCACGCCATCTCGTTTTTCGCGATATAAGAGCGGCGAATGAGTTGTAAAAGAACAATGCGGGCGTCAGAAGCCATAATGAGTTATGCGTCCAAAATTGCCGCTCGATTTCATGCCCGAAGTCTTTCAACACGAGTTTAACCGCTTTGAGCCTAAGGGATGCTTTGCCGATGCTTGTTGCAATTACCGCCATCAGTGTCGCAGCCGCGGCCCAGAATGCCAGACTGTTCCGGTTGCTGAAAACGGCAATTGCGGCCGACCAAATCATCACAAGGTTGAACAAGCCTGAACCGAAAAATGACATTAACCAAAGTTTAGGCGCATAAACCCGCGCTATTTTCATCTGCCGCGTTGTGAACTCGAGAATCTGTCGCCACGTGCAGTCTTCGACCGATGCGGTCAATGCTTGCGGAACAAAGAAAATTTGCATATTGGCCTTGTTAATTGCTCGGGTCACCGTAAAATCATCCGATAACGTGCCGTGCCATTTCTCGCGGATATCAAGCCGCTCAAACGTGTCGCGCCGGATAGCCATCGATCCGCCCCAGCAGAAATTGGACTTCGTGTTCTCACCAAGAGCCGACGCGATCGACGCATTCCATATCGACCGCATCTCGCTCGCGAAGCTCGGTTTCTTGGAAATAAACCAGCGATATCCGGTCGCCGCGCCGATATTCACATCTTCAAGCGGTGCAACAAGATGCCGCAGCCAATCCTTGGCCGGCCGGGCGTCCGAATCGACAAATACAAAAATTTTAGATTTATCGCTAGCATGCATGACGGCTTTACGCAGATTCTCGACCTTTTGGCTTGAATCGATCGCACATTCGGCGATTACAAGCTTTGTCTTTTCCGCGTCCTTCCCGGCTTGGCGTGAAACTTCTTCTATCACTTCGACCGCTAGATCGCTCTCGTCATCGACGGCAAATATCACA
>JANNGV010000514.1:0-3407 GCA_031404055.1 Chloracidobacterium sp. | reverse complement strand
GACGAAGGTGCATACCATGAATGTTTTTCACGACCTAATCGAAGAGCTTAAAGACGAGAATCTGCTCGAAGACACGGTGATCGATCTTGATCAGGCAGATGTGATGTCTGGAAGTGTCGAGAGAAGAGGCATGAATTCCAGCCCAGGCTTTTCGAACGAAACGGAAGGTATGTCCGTCAAAGACGAGGATGACGATCTTCTCGAAATTGATATTCCGCATATCGAAAAGCCGGCTAACGAGCGAGACTTTTTCCGCAAACGGGCGATGGATGAGGTTTCAAGCCTTCAGATGGTTGAACATGTTCTCTCGGGCGTCGAACGCGAGCACATGAAAACAACTCCGGTTTTGTTCGACGACATGGATGCCAAAAAAGCCCTTCACAGGTTTATGCAGGTGTCGGGCGATCTGAAGTCGCCTGAACATGCCGAGGCCGAGTTTGCGCTTCGGCAGGAGACCGAAAGATGGAGCTTCGCCCTTTTCGAACGCGACCAGAAAATATCGGTCGCAAACATTCGCCGCTTTTGCGAGGATTCGCGTCCCGTGCTCAGCTCACAGGCATTGATTTCCCTCGCTCGTTTCTATCGCAACTCTCCATATTCCGAAGACGTTCGCGGCAAATTCGATTTCGTAATGACTCGCTTGTTTTCGCGTGATACCGATGACGAAACCCGCCGAATGCTTTTCCCGATGCAGGAAATGATCGGACATATCTCAACGCTTTACGCCAATTGGTCCAGCATAGCTCTATATTCGAATGACGCTGATCAGGTCGATGTATCATTGGCAGTTACCAGATTTAATGAATTTGGCGTCGAGATCGAAAATGCCGAAACTTTTGACGAACTGCTCGAAACGGATTTTTTCAGTAAAGTTCGCCTTTACAAAGAAGAGTCGGCAGAGATGTTTTACGTGCCCGATGTCGCCGCCGCCGCGATCGAATGCAATTTAAAGATCGGAAACAGATACGTCGAATTGATAGACCTTGAAGCTGCCACAAAAGACGTTCAAAGCATCGAAGAAAAGTACGGATACACGTACGATCAAGTTGTTTCAAACGCCGCAGGAAAAACCCTTTTGCTGGTCGAATTGCTGCGGCTGAGACCCGAAGACGGCGACTTCCGTCAAGCGGAGGTATTTCCTGCTTTTCGCCCGAGCGCAAAACCGGCGATGGCGGAAAAACGTAAATCGAAATCCGAGTTGAAGTTTGAGATCTTCGGCGTCAATAAGTGGCTGATGGTTGTAGCGTTTTTATGCATTTCAGTCAGTGTGGGCGTTTATCTGTGGGCCGACAAGTCAGCTTCGAACGATGAATCCACGGCGGTTGCAAAGCCTCTTGTGATAGACGATCCCGAGGTTAAGAAACATTTGCGCAGCATGCGTTCTAGCGGGGAAACGGTCTACGCTCTGACCCAGCCAACCTTTGATGTTCTCAGTCAGGAGGAGCAAAAGGAATTTCTGCAAAAGGTCTACAAACTCGCGAACGAGCGAAATATGAAAAAGGTAAATCTTCTTAATAACAAAGGCAGAACCGTGGCCTATGCTTCAAAAGACAGGCTCGAATTGATCGCAAAATAACCGCACATTTTACACTCACCCCTCAGGCGCGCGCTTACCGGAACGGTCGGCCGTGCCTTTTTTCTGTTCTTCTTCATTTACGTGCATATTCCCAGAAACGGTATGTTCCCACCATGGCCGCAGAAGCCTGATTAGTTACAAAATCGTACCGTATCGTTATTCATCTTACACAAATGTAAGTAAATTACGACGACAGTTACGGCGACATGCAGTTCACAAAGTACATAAATGTTCGTAGTGTTTGATTTACGGTAAATCGGTCTTAACGGCACACTGCTTGCAAATGAAGTTCAAACGCAGGGTTGCGAAAGCCTGCTGTTTAGATAATTAAAAAAAGCCGCCGGCGATGATGACCGGCGGTTTTAGTATTGTAAATTGTTTTGAGGAACACTTATCGATTTGCCAGAGGCATCTCGTTCTTCCGGAATCTATATAGATATTACTTAATGCAGGAGAACTAATGAACGCGAAAACTATTCTCACTTATGCGGCCGATCAGGAAGCGAAATTTGTATCCCTTCGCTTTACCGATCTTCCGGGTGCGTGGCACCACCTTACATATCCGATACACAATCTGACGGAAGATACGTTCGAAGACGGCTTCGGATTTGATGCATCCAGCCTTCGTGGCTGGGCCGCTATTAATGAGTCGGACATGCTTTTGATCCCCGATCCATCGAGGGTTTGGGTTGATCCCTTTGCGGAAGAAACGACCATCTGCCTCATCGCGAATGTCGTCGAGCCGATCACGAAAGAAGGTTATGGACTCGACCCGCGATCGGTCGCCGTTCGTGCTGAGAGCTATCTCCGCTTTACCGGCATCGCCGACACGATTAACGTCGGCCCGGAAGCTGAGTTTTTTGTATTCGACAGTGCGACCTTTCACAACAACCAGCAATCCGCGGGCTACTCCATCGATTCGGAAGAAGGCCATTGGAATTCAGGCCGTGCCGGATCGGAATCGTCACCAAATCTTGGTTATCACATACGCCCGAAGGAAGGTTATGTCCCGGTCGCACCGATGGATACCTTGGTTGATCTGCGAAATTCGATCTCGATGGTTCTCGCCGATGTCGGCATCAATGTTGAGTGTCACCACCACGAAGTAGCGACGGCAGGGCAGTGCGAGATCGACTTTAAGTACTCGAATCTTCTGCATACGGCCGATAACGTAATGCTCTTCAAAAACGTTGTCAAAAACACGGCCGTCATGCACGGCAAATCGGCAACCTTCATGCCTAAGCCGCTCTACGGGGACAACGGCTCAGGAATGCACTGCCATCAATCGCTCTGGAAAGACGGCAATCCGCTGTTTGCGGGCGAAGAGTACGCGGGTCTTTCGGAGATGGCAAAGTTCTATATTGGCGGGCTTTTGAAGCATGCTCCGGCACTTGTTGCCTTCGCCGCACCGACTACAAACAGCTACAAACGCCTTGTGCCGGGATTCGAGGCTCCGGTAAACCTGGCTTATTCGGCCCGTAATCGCTCGGCTGCGGTACGTATTCCTATGTTCTCGCCGTCACCAAAAACCAAACGCCTGGAATTTCGGCCGCCCGATCCAAGCTGCAATCCATACATTACCTTCGCCGCATTACTAATGGCCGGTCTCGACGGAATACAGAACCGCATCGATCCAGGTGCTCCGCTCGACAAAGACATCTACGATCTTCCGCCCGAAGAACTGGCAAATGTTCCATCGCTGCCGGGATCGCTTGACGAGGCATTGATCGCCCTCGAAAACGATCATGAATTCCTGCTGAAGGGAGATGTTTTCACTCGCTCAATGATCGAACGATGGATCAGCTACAAGCGTGAGAAAGAGATAACACCG
>JANNGV010000513.1:0-5025 GCA_031404055.1 Chloracidobacterium sp. | reverse complement strand
CGCACGGGTGGCCGAGGTCGGCGAGCTTGGCACAGAGTTCGGTGTTTGTGCTTTCGATTGTGCGAACAGCGCGAGCACGGCGAAGGCCGTCGCGAGCAGTGGTTGTATCGTTTGCCAGTTCTTTAAGTTTTTCATCTTGGTTCCTTGCTATCGTTTCTATGTCGGACAGCGATGCTTCGAGGTATTCAATTTTCTGCTTGTATTCCGCCGCTTTTTGCTCGATTTCGCGTGAGCCGTTTTCGATAACTTCAGCATTCTGTTTTGCTGATTCGACCGAGCGTTCGAGCTTTGTAATCTTGTGATTCGACAAGACTGTGCCGATGATAATTCCGGCTGCAATTACGGCTGCGAAAATCGATGCGGCGTATATTTTGTATTTCAAGGTAGTTGTCATTTTTCCTCCTTTTCCCGCCTTTCCGCGCGGTTTCGAAAATAGATCTGAAGCAGCACGTCGACGGTTTTGCCGATCGTGAAAAACAGAATCGGCAGGACTATTGCCGAAACAACGGTGATAACCGTCTTCGTTTCAATCGCCGAAAGGATCGACGACGAAGAGCTTATCCAGGCGATAAGAATATTTTTGACGTCATTCATAGTTTTCCTCCGCAATATCGGATTTTCGGGAACTTGGGTTTGTTAATTTTTCGTTGCGAACACCGGCCGTCTCACGAATTTTTCCGAGCGCGAATTGCCGGTAGAGATAAAAGAGCATCAGCACGGCGACGATCAGGGCCACCACGAGCCAAACTTCATTTGGCAGCCCGATCAGATATGACGCGACTGCCCAAACACTCTGCCAGATGGTTCCGACGACCGTAGTCCAGAGGGATTTTGCCGCGTCCGTCCGCGTAAGAACTGTCCGTACTATCGATTCGAGCTGATCGTAGGCCGCCGCCGCTCTGTCCACTTTTTTCTGCACCTTGTCCAATCGGTCCGCCGTTTCATTATTGGAAGGGATCGCCCGCGCGGGCAGGCGATCGTCAGTTGCGGGATCTGGCGGGACATTAGGTGAGACATCTGAAGCTTTGTGATTGTCGATAGCCGAAATCGTCTGAACGGATGCCGGATAATTCGCGGACGTTTGAAAATGCCGGGCGATTAGTGCCGTACCGTGAACAAACAGCGGCAGGTCCAGGTTCCAGTTTTGCCGCGCTATTTGAGTAAGGAAAAATGCGGTCCGGTACGCGGTAGAGCGGAGCCGGGGAACGCCGTGGAGCCATTCGTGGCGTTTGCGTACATACTCCGTAATCCAGGCTTTTTCGAATCCGGGGCGATTTGATATCACTACACGGTCGCGAATCCGCTCCCACGAACCGTGGTTGATCGAATCGTAAATAACGGCTAATGCCAATGGCGTCGTAAACCGCGAACCTTCGCACGCTTCGATCGCGGGCCGCAGATATCTTTCAAAGGCTACGGACTGCTGTGCGGCACGCATCTCCGCTGTCGTCGCCGCTGATTTCAATGCTTTCTCCAACCGCTTGTCGGCCGCCGCAATGCGGATCGCGTTCGGCGATGCCGATCTCAGCAGCGCACGATTTTCGTCAAATACCGCTTTGCCAGTCTGTCCGCCGTTGCGGGTGTACGTATCGACAACCGCAAACAGAGAACCGGACCGGTGCGTGAATTGGTTAACACCGTACGAGACGCCCGCTCCGTCGTTCAAAACGGCATAGGCCGCATAGTCGCCAAACGGGCGCGAGGTCTCGAAAATGTGAACTATTGCCATTGCCTTAAGCTTGTCGATCTCTGTGAATGCCATCTTCTCTCCTTGTTTCATAGATGAAACTATTTCTTGCATATAAAATATACGTGTGATACTGTGAAACGGACGGACGATATTGGGCGACATTGTTTTACTGCTATTCTCGCCGCTTACATATCGTCCGGCCATATGCAGGCTAGAACACTCGAAGCCGGATACAAACGGTAATTTTGAAGAAATATCGTGATTTGGACGAAAAGAACGATACGAATGACAGGAATGATTTGGATGATACGAACGATGCGAAAGGCAATGTTTCGCCTGTCATTAAGAAGAGGAGATCTAATATGAATGCACTCAAGATAAAACAAACATGTGATTTTCAGCCCAGGCCTAAGATCAGATTATCCGAGATCGAAAGGCTGATAAAGAAGCACCGGATCATCGTTCCGCCGCCGTCGCGGCAGACGCTGATCAAACTATGCGAAGACGGCACATTCGAGACGGCCGGTACAAAACCAAGCGTTATCGGCTGGCTTGTATTTGAAGACTCGTTCTTTCGATGGGCCAACAGCCTGGACGAAAAGCAAGACGCGGATGGCGGGACGATCGTCGAGAAATAGCGATCTTGCAATCATGTACCTCTCGCTCTTCTTTTTCGCCGGTAAAGGAATTTTGACCACGGATTAAGAGGAACGAAGAATGAACGGGAAGATCTGGCTGTGAAAATTCCGAATGATTCTTCTTCCGTTTCTCAGGTGAAGAGAACAGGCGTAAACAAGGCTTTTTAGAGGCTTTCGGATCGTCAATATCATTCGAATCATTCCTATCGTTCCTGTCGTTCGCATCATTCGGATCGGCGTTTCAATTGCCCGGATTTGTGCATAACCTTCACGTTGTATGGACAAAATACAAAAACAAAAATCGCAATCACCGGAGCCGGCAGCGGAGAACGAAACGCATTCGGCTCTATCACAAACCAACCTAAACGATCCGGAGATCGAAACACTCAGGACGGAAAACACGGTACTTAGAAACTCATTACTCATGCGCGAAGCTCGGGACGAGTTTAAGCGGTCGCTCGCGGAAGCAGGTGCCCGGTCGCCTGACTTATTGTTTGCGGCCGCCAAATCCGATCTGCAACTCACCGGCGACGGCAAACCGCAAAATACGGCGGCGTTGGTCGAACACCTGAAACGCAGCTTTCCCGAACAGTTCGGAATTCAAAAGCCCAGCGGTTCAATCGACGGTGCCGCGGGGACCTTGGCGGCAACGCAGATGTTGTCCGCCGAAGGCCTTTCGAAAATGACGCCCAGGCAAATACAGAAACTCAATTGGGACGACGTACGACGCGTCATCAGCCAGCGGTAAGAGTTACGCTTCCGCGTTTTTTTACAGTCTCAAAACTTAAATCTTTCACGCCGTAAGGCGTAACTAAAAGGAAAAACTATGTCACTAACATTCATACCTACAGTTTGGGCGGCGCGGCTGCTCACGGCATTAGAAAAATCTCTCGTATATGGACAAACAAATGTGTCTAACCGTGATTACGAAGGCGATATTCGCGAGGCCGGCAATACGGTCAAGATCGCGTCTGTCGGCGACGTAACGATCGGTGATTACGCTAAGAACACGGATATCAACGATCCGGAGATTCTTACCGATTCAGAACAATCTCTCCTAATCGACCAATCAAAGTATTTCAACTTTTACGTGGACAGCGTCGATCGGGCGCAGCAAAACGTAAACATCCTGGACGAATCCATGCGGCGCTCGGCGTGGGCATTGCGGGAAAAGGCCGACACTTACCTTGCCGTGGTAATGGATACAGCCGTGCCTGCCGGAAATAAGATCGGCAGTATTACAACCCCAAAGGTGCCGACAAAGGACGATGCGTACGAATACCTGGTCGATATTGGAGTTTTGCTCGATGAATCGGATACGCCGATCGAAGGACGATTCGTAATCGTGCCGGCCTGGTTTCACGGCCTTTTATTGAAGGACGAGCGATTTGTAAAAGCCGGGACGTTTCGCAGCGATGGTGTATTGGCTAACGGCGAAGTTGGCGAGGCGGCGGGCTTCCGCATCCTTAAATCTAACAACGTGCCGAACACAACGGCGGCGAAATACAAGATCATCGCCGGGCATTCGATCGCCACCGCATACGTTGAGCAGGTCGTCGATCTGCAAACATATAAGCCCGAGAAACGCTTCGGCGATGCAGTCAAAGGACTGCACGTATATGGAGCACGGGTCGTTCGGCCAAATGCTTTGGCGGAGCTGATTGCGAATAAATCGTAAATGGTGAATCGTGAATCGTGATGCGAAAAAAATAGCTCACGATTCACGAATTCTAGCCGCGATCCGAATCTACTTCTTTCTATTTACCATTAACGATTGACGATTCACGAACATATGGAAACACCAAAAGACAAACTCAAAAAAATGACTTCTTGGGACGTTGCTCCCGCGCTTGCCGATGGCGAGATCGACGAGCTATTGATTCAATCCAGCATGGCCGACGCCAGCGGCCTGGCTCCGCTCCACGAACAATGGACTCCGACTTACGATCTCAACACCGCTGCTGCGGCGGGATGGCTGATAAAGGCCGGCCGGGCAAGCGAACTGGCCGAAGTAGATCCCGGATCCGGCCAATTCACGTCAAAGGTTTTTGACAATTGCCGGGCAATGGCAAGGATATACACCTCCAAGAAGCGGCTCAGTGTAGCTTTTAGATAACGTATACGCGTCAACGTATATAAACTAATTGGACGGTCTTTGGCCGTCCTCTCTTTTTAACTCTGGAGACCCGATGCCGGCGGTTCAACCGTTGGCTCGGGTTTCTGTTTTACAAGATAATTATTTTTAGCTCGGACTACGGCACGCGGCCGGGCGACCTGGTTCTTTATTTGTTTTCGCTCGCCTGGGTTACTGTCCGTGTTGGCGTAATAGCCGATCGAGTAACGACGGCGGAGCTCTTCGGCGATGCCTGAGAAAGAGGCTTCGAGATTCGTCATCGTGTCGGCCTCGAAGATCCTGCCGCCGCTGTTCACCGCCAGAGTTTCGAGATATGTCTTCCCCGTCGCGTATTCGGCCTCGCTTTGCCCACGCTGCATGCGGACAAGCATGTCGGGCGGAAGCTGGAAGTCCGAGAGTGTCGCGATCGGCCGGCTTGCGGTGTTATCCTGTCGGGTGTTGTAGCGGATCGGGTAAAAGAGAGCATCGACCTCTTCTACGCCGGCAATGGTGCTTTGATAGCTCGCACGCCGCGAGGTTGTGTCGACGCCATCGGTAAACAGCACGACGGCTTTGCGGCCCGG
>JANNGV010000512.1:0-2743 GCA_031404055.1 Chloracidobacterium sp. | reverse complement strand
CCAGGTGCTGTAATAGAAGCCGTTTGTCGTGCCAAGCACGTACCAATTGTTGTCCGACGGGCGGAAAACGGCGGCATCGGTCCGTCCGTCGCCGTCATAATCGGCCTGGGCCGGTTTGTCGCCGACCGCTCCGAACTCGTAGTTCGAGATCACATTATTGCTGCTGTAAACGATGTACCACTGATAGTTCGACGGGCGGAATATCGAGAAGTCCGTCTTGCCGTCGCCGTCATAATCCCCGGGAACGGGAACATCTCCGTTTGCTCCCCAACTCGCCATCGTCTGCTGCGAACCCTGCACGCCGCCGAGTACGTACCACATTCCGGTCGTCGGCCTCCAGACGGCAAGATCGGCCGGCGGTGCGGCGTTTGCATTGGCATCTTCGACCGCCAAGAGCCGCGAACCGGCGTAAATATATTCTTTGCTTAACTGCGGTGTCGGCGACGGCAGCGGAGCAGCAAGCGGGTTCCAACTGCCCAACGCATTCTTTGGCAGCTTTGCACCAAACCAGCCGGTCTTTTGGCCGGTCATGGGATCGGTCGATGGCAGCCATCCGCTACTTGCCATTGCACCAATGGTGATCAGCGAAACGATAGCGAACGCGGAAAGACCCACAAATAGATTCTTGCGGTTTTCCGCCTTAAGCAGATCGGTGAGAGACATATCGGATCTCCTAAAACTAATTTAAGTTGTGTTATCGGAAAAAAAGAGAGCAGAAATCGGGACACTCTAATCAAGTTGCGATTAATTTATTTGCTACCCTACTTGTTAATGATTTTTTTGGGCGAAGTCTGACAGGATTTTTTGAATTTAGGTCAATTTTTTTTGCGCGGGAGTCGAAATTAATCTGAATAAGCATGAAATGCATCGAAACCGGACACGAAATAAGCGGAATTGAGGCTGGATACTAGGAGACGGAGCATAAGTTCGCCGGACTGAATCTACGATTCCCGGAACTGAGGCAACAAGAACTTCCGTTACAATTCGCGAGCACGAATACCTGCTTGAACCGAAATCGGTTCTCGGACCGGACTCTTTTCGTGTTATCCGTGGCTAGTTTTTTTTCATTTTATCGTGTTCCGTTTTTGATCCTCTTCGTCCGTGGTTGAGATCCAAGTCTTTCACCACGGAATAAGAGGAACAGGAATGAACGGGATGAGCGGAAAAAGAGTCAGGTCGCCGCCGCCCGGCAGTTTGGACGGGGAAAGCTTGAGGTGTTAGGAACTTAACTGAGTTTCGCGTATAGTTTTATTAATATAAACATTTAGAAATCACCCGGATAAGTTTGATCTAACATTTTGTACGAACAAGGAGAATTGATATGAAGAAATTGACAGCACTAGTGTTTGCATTTGCAATGATGCTTTCCATCGTTTTTGTGAGCGGAGCTATTTCGTCGGATAACTCGTTTTCGGCCCAAGGGCAGACGATGACAACGACACGTCGCAAGAAAGGCGTCGCACGCCGGACGTATGCGGGCGGCAAATATGTCGTCAGGAAGGTTTACGTTGGGGGCAAATGGGTAACGAAGAAGGTTTGGGTCGGCTCAAAGTGGACGGCAAAGAAAACTTGGAAGGGCGGACGCAAGGTCGTTAGCCGCTCGAAGAAGATTCTTTACTAATTTTACCGAAAATTTTTACTGACGGGCGTCCCTGTGGACGCCTTTTTCTTTGGCACGCGATGTGCACTCTTTCACTTCAAGCGCAGTTTGGGCCGAACTAATAATTTACACGGGAGAGGTTAACACAATGAGAATACGAAGCTTAGCTGGTTTGATGGTATTTGCCGCCATTGTATTATTTTCGTACGGAACGGCGGACGGACAGGTAGTGAAGGTAATAAAAGACGCGGCATCCAAGACGAAGGATGTAACAGTCGATACGGCAAAGAAGACGGCGGACGTGGTGACGGACGGCGCCGAGATCGCGGTGGACAAGACCAAGGACGCCGCGGACGTTACGAAAGACGTGACGGTAGACGCGGCAAAGAAGACGGGTTCGACTTCAAAAAAGGTTGGGAACTACACGGTCGACGTCACCGAGAATGTTGCCGGATCTGCCTATGAAGGCGGTAAATGGTTTACCGCGACTACATGGGACGGGACGAAGTGGGTGTCAAAGCGTGTCTGGTTCGCCAGCAAGAAGGCCGCCGGAGCAACGAAGGACGTCGTAATCGGTGAGGGTGAGAAGAAACCGTAAATAGGTTCGCTTTTCTCCCACAATAAGGCGGTCAAAGCCGATTGTAATAATCGGTTGTTGACCGTCTCTTTTTTTTTTTGTTTTCTAATTGTTGCGTATGAAAGTGAAAGTAAGAGTTGCCGGCGGCCAGGGTTTCTGGGGCGATTTGTTGACGGCCCCGATCGATCAGGTCCGCGGCGGGCCGATTGACTATCTAATGCTCGATTATCTGGCCGAGGTGACGATGAGCATTATGCAGAAACAACGAGCACGCGATCCGAACGCCGGTTATGCGAAGGATTTCGTCTCACTGATGCGTGAGATATTGCCGGACTGCGTGGAGAAGGACATCAAGGTGCTTTCAAACGCCGGCGGCGTCAATGTTTCCGGCTGCGCCGAGGCGATCTGCGGAGCGGCCCGCGAGATCGGGCTTGGCGGCAAGTTGAAGATAGGCGTCGTCACCGGAGACGATGTTCTCGACAGGTTGGACAAGTTTGCCTCGGATGGCGTCGAGATCATCAACATGGAAACCGGCGAGCCGCTTGCGGCTATTCGCGACAAGGTTC
>JANNGV010000511.1:0-1803 GCA_031404055.1 Chloracidobacterium sp. | reverse complement strand
AGCCGACGAATAAGTGCGTTATATTTGGAATGGGCCCCGTCGGCGTGGCGTGCTCTGAGCAGTTCATAAAGTCGGTGCTCGGGAGAATGAATGATAGGAAATGGAATGATCAGGCCTGATCTCCGAAGTCGCGGTGCTCCGATCGATACGAGGAGAGACGCTACAGTCTCGATCCCTTCTGCCAGGTCCGCCATGCCCTGATTGATGATTTCTTCCCCTGGCTTCATCGATTGCCATTGTACTCCATTTCGCACGAAAATTAGTTAAGGTCGAAAATTACTTGCCCGCAAAACATTAATACACAAAAAAGCACACGCCGCAAAACGTGTGCTTTCAGGATAACTCCGTCGCCCGAGGCTTACGCAGCCTTCGGTTGGAGCTGGGCAGCTCCTTCGGCGTATACGCTGATGAATTTGCCTTTCTGTCCCTTGTCCTCAAACTTTACAAAACCTTCGATCAGAGCGAACAGCGTGTCGTCTTTACCACGCCCAACATTATTGCCCGGCTTCCACTTTGTCCCGCGTTGACGGGCCAAAATGTTGCCGCCAAGAACTTTCTCGCCGCCGAATTTCTTGAGTCCGAGCCGCTGCGCATTCGAATCGCGGCCGTTTCTGGATGAACCTACGCCTTTTTTATGTGCCATATTGCTAGTGCGGAGTGCAGAGTGCGGAGTGCGGAATTAAGATCGCAAATCGCAAATCGGCAATCGCAAATCTCCTAAATCTTTTCTATCTTAATTTCCGTGAATCCCTGACGGTGGCCTTGCTTGCGTTTGTATTGCTTGCGGCGTTTCTTCTTAAAAACGATGATCTTATCGGCCTTGCCGTGGCCGACAATGCTGGCGGAAATGGTTGCCCCGCCGCCGACTTTTGCGTCTTTGCCTTCGCCGACTACCAACGTTTCGATATCGACCTTACTGCCGGTTTTCCCTTCGATCGTGGGTACCCGCAATGTCTGGCCTTCCGCCACCGGATACTGTTTGCCGCCTGTTCTGATAATTGCGTAACTCATTTATTGTTTCTCCCGCGCGGCACACGAGACGATGCCCGATAAGCCGAAAAACCTAAATTATATTGAAATCGGTATAAAAGGTCAATTACTAGCATCGGTTTTTTGTGAAAAAGCTGTTAAATACGGATCAGATTTCCGCAGGATTCTTAACTACGGCGATAAAAGGCAGGTTTCTGTATCGTCCGGCTGCGTCCAAGCCGTACCCGACGACGAACTTATTTGGAACTACAAACCCCGTATAATCAATCTTTAGCTCTTTCTTAATTCGCGGCTCGGGCTTGTCCAGAAAACTCGCGAGCTTTATCGAAGCCGCTCCGCGTGTTCCAAGTATCTCAAGCAGGCGTGAGAGCGTCAGACCGGTGTCAACGATGTCCTCGACCACGATGACATGCTTGCCGCGAATCGGATTGCTAAGATCCTTTAAAATCTCCACGTCACCGGTTGATTTAGTGCCATCCTTGTAACTCGAAACGGCCATAAAATCGATCGTGAGATTGAGATCGATGACACGCATCAAATCGGCCATGAATATGCACGAGCCTTTCAGCACACCAACCAAAACCAGTTCCTTGCCAGCGTATTCGCTCGTAATCTCGGTGCCTAAGTCTTGAATGCGTTCACGAATCTGCTCGCTGTCGTACAAAACTTCGAGGTTCGCGTTGGTGAATTCCGTCATTGGGGCGTGTTGCGGTTCAGCGTGCATATGATTCGGGCTTGATTGAACTGGTTTTTAGAAATACTATTCAAACAATCGACAAATTACAAGTTGCCGAAACAATCTCGGGCCGGTCA
>JANNGV010000510.1:0-2975 GCA_031404055.1 Chloracidobacterium sp. | reverse complement strand
CGCCATGCGCGACTTGCCCCGACGCTTTCATCAAAAGCAGGCTCTTTTCGGGCGCTGCAGGGAAGACGCGCCGCCCGCGGCCTTCCTTCAACAGGGCAGAATAATCCGCGGCCGGATCGAAGAATCATATTCCTCGTATCCTGCCCCGCCGGGATGATCGGAAAAACATTCTCTTCTTTCGAAACAACGATATCCATTATCGTCACTCCATCATGGGCCAAGCCCCGCACCAAAACATCGGCAAGTTCCGCCGGTTTCGACGCCCGTAAACCCAAAGCTCCATAAGCCTCCGCCAGCTTTACAAAATCCGGCGAGATCGACAGATCGACCTCCGAATAAGCACGGTCATAGAACATCTCCTGCCATTGCCGCACCATTCCGAGATAGCCGTTATTCATGATCAATACCTTGAGTGGAATTTTATACTGTATTGCCGTAATGATCTCCTGATTCGTCATCTGGAAACCGCCGTCGCCGACAACCGCCACGACCATCTGATCCGGACAGGCAAGCTGTGCTCCCATCGCGGCTGGGAGCCCAAAACCCATCGTCCCAAGTCCACCGCTCGTCAGCCATTGCCGCGAGCGTTTGAAGGGATAAAACTGCGCCGCCCACATCTGATGCTGCCCAACATCGGTGACAATTATAGCGTCGCCGTTCGTGATCCGATGCAGCTCCTCGATCACCTGCTGCGGATTTATCTCGGTCTCCGAATACTTGCACCCGAACGGCACCGCATCGAGCCAGGCGGTAAGCTTTTTCCACCAGTCTTCACGCTTCGCTTTGCCTGCGTTGATCGCCGCTCCCTCGCGCGCCTCAAGCTTCGCCGCAATTCGCTGCAATGCAGATTTCGCGTCGGATATAAGCGAAATATGCGGCTGCTTTACCTTGCCGATATTCGACGGATCGATGTCGATATGAATGATCTCCGCCTGTGGCGCAAATGTCGCAAGTTTGCCTGTAACGCGGTCGTCAAATCGCACGCCGACCGCTACGAGCAGATCGGCTTCCGAAACGCCCATGTTCGCTGCATAAGTTCCGTGCATTCCCAACATGCCGAGCGAGAGTTTGTGCGCCGTCGGAAAGCCGCCGAGTCCCATCAAAGTAGGCGTCACAGGTGCCTGCAAAAGCTCGACCACCTTCATCAGATCGTCCGCCGCGCCGGAGGTTACGATGCCACCCCCGACATAAAATATCGGCCGCTCGGCATTGATCAATCTATCGGTAATTGTGTCAAGGATTGCTTCATCAGCAGCCGGAACCTCGTGATTAGCAATGTGTGCAAATCTCGTCCGCGGCTCTTCGCAAATATGCGCCGTTATGTCCTTTGGAATATCTATGACCACCGGTCCCGGCTTGCCCGATGCCGCGATATGAAACGCTTCGTCAATGATCGCCGCAAGATCGCGAACGTCTCTAACCAGATAGCTGTGCTTGACGATCGGCAGCGTCAGCCCGAATGTATCTACTTCCTGAAACGCGTCCGTCCCGATCACCGGCAGCGGCACCTGCCCCGTAATTACGACCAGCGGTATCGAATCCATATAGGCCGTGGCGATACCGGTCACCGCGTTCGTCGCTCCCGGCCCCGACGTAACCAATGCCGCCCCTACCTTCCCCGTCGCCCGCGCATAACCTTCGGCGGCGTGCACCGCTCCCTGCTCATGCCGCACCAGATAATGCGTGATCTCGTCGCGAAACCGCCAAAGCTCATCGTAGATATGCAAAACCGCGCCGCCCGGCAGCCCGAAGATCTTATCGACGCCGTTCCTGATCAAACCGCGTACAAGTATCTCGGCCCCGCGCATCGGCGTTATTGGAACGCGGACATTCTCGTCCGCTTCCGTGCCTTTCATTGTTCCTGCTGCCCCGTCTCGCATAATCCCTGTCCCGCAAAAATCGAAAAGGCCGTCTTCCTTTTCGGATGACAGCCTGTTTTCTGAATCGTTTTCAGTATAGACATCATCCGCATCGCGCGTCCCGCACGACCAAAATAATGCCAATAAAGTAAAAATTACGTATCACTAAAAGTTATGTTTTCCCGTTGAATATAACAACGCCTGTGCGGCGTAGAAATACTATAAGGAAAGTTTTCTAGTTTGTAAAGGCTTTTTGTGAGACGAATCGAGCCAGAGAGAGAAGTTACTTTGAGTCGCGGTAACTAGTGTGAAAAATTAGTTGAAAGATACTATGGAAGTTCTTCTTGAAAAAACCTTTTCCGAGCACTTTTTCATTCCGTCCCTTTTGTTCTTCTTATTCATTTTGTTCAGTGGTTTTTATAAGCACTTATCAAGAGGAATCTGGAGGAATAAGACAGAACAAAACCGGGCATTCCCTTTCCTAATGTTCGGTGGTCGGATCTAAATCTTAACCACGGAAAAAGACGAGCCAAAACCCGAACAAGAGGCAGGAGGACGACGAAATTCAACGCCAACATTATCCGAGTTTAAGTTGCAATGCAGATTGGGCTATTTAGTAGCTGCGGCCAAAGCCTCGCCACTTGCAGCTTGAACTTCAGGAGCCGGAACGTCCGCCGCATGTCCGTCGCCGCGTTTCGGCAGCGGCTTCGCATAGGCCTTGCGCGGGATAAGCGTTATCGAGTTCAGCTTTATGCGCCGGCGTGGTGCCGCTCCGTCGATCCCTTCGACCTTTTCGAAATCGAACGAGCATGTAAAATGCCCTGCCGACAGCTTCTTGCAGAAATCTTCCGAAAGGTGGAACAAAAACGCGTCCGCATATTTGCCCATGCTTTCGTCCACCTGCCCAAGCAATTCGCCGTCAGGTGCATCCAAAAAAACCGGGACGCTCTCAATCGCGTCGCAGCGTGAATAGTATTCGCCGAGCACGTGCCGGCGGGATAGTGCGATAGGTGCATATGCCATAATTTATATCTTACCACGTAACGACCGCACGCGGCGAATTAATCTTGACTGGACCGGATTTAGCTCCCCTCCTGTCTTAGGAGGGGTGGCAGC
>JANNGV010000509.1:0-8048 GCA_031404055.1 Chloracidobacterium sp. | reverse complement strand
GAATTTGCCTCGCTGATCAAAACCGGCTCGGTCGATTCAAATCCCTCGTCGCCCTGTCCGGCAACCGCGATGCTAAACAGAAAAGCCGTAAGACAAATGAAAAAACCTTTCCGGCAAAACTGCCCGGGATCGATTCTAAGTCTTTTCCCTTCCATATCGTTCTCCTTCTCCAGGGGCGGATGAAGCTATTTTAGATTACGTATTTTGAAGCTCGACCGTTCGCAAAAAGTGTTTTTGGAAGCCTAAATGATTGGCCATTCGAAAATGTTAAATTGACACCGGACTACAATTAAATGATTAAAATAATAAATCCAAGATTCCTGAGGTAAATTAAAGATACAGGAAATGAATGCCCGTGTCTACCATTTTTCAGAAGGGATTTATGCGACTGCGAATAGAGGTTTAGGGATCAATCAAATTGGACCAGACAACTAGAAACGCTCTCTGCGATGCTTTTCGCTCGATTCAGTTTATCAATCAACGATTTTGGCCGTCGATGACAGTTCTTATTCTTCCGGCTGCCCGTAAAGCTGAAGGGCTTGGGAATTGTAATATTCTATCGGGGCTATGTCGTCGGTTAGGACGCTACGTTCGAGATGGAAGTCGGCGGGATAAGCGGTTGCGAGCATGGCGGCGATCTTGTCATCATTTGGGACCACCCCGTCAGCCGACCACCCCGTCAGCGAAACGCTGCCACCCCTCCTCAAATCAGGAGGGGAGCCGGAGAGAACCATCCCGTCAGGCGAAACGCCTGCCACCCCTCCTAAGACAGGAGGGGAGCTTTTAACTGCGACGATGATAAGGTTTTGTAGCTGTTCGTCCGTGCGGTCGGGGTTTACCTTAAACAAAAATACGTTCGGGAAGACTTGTTTATAGGTGGCGAATTCGGCTTGAAGGAAGCGGCTGCCGGGGCCGCGGATTGCGGAGCCGAGGTTGAAGATCACTACGCCGTCGTCAACCAACACACGATCGATTTGCTGTACGGCTTCAAGGGTCGTTAGCTGGTACGGGACGCTAAAAAGTGAGCTGAAGGCGTCCATCATGACGGCGTCATATATTCCGGTTTCGGCGGAATTCAAGAATGTACGGCCGTCCTGGTGCGTGATCGTCAAACGCGGGTCGTCTTCCAGTCTAAAGAATTTTCGGGCGATCTCGGTCATCCGAGGGTCGATCTCGACCACGTCCATCGTCGATTCTTTGTAAGTCCGCAAGTATTCTCTCGGAAAGGTATAACCGGCCCCGCCGATCATCAGCGTGCGTTTGTGATCCGGTTTGAAATGGCTGACAAGATGGTAATAGCGGGGATATTCGAACACCGGATCGTCTCCGTCGAGGTACATCGCGGACTGTAAGAAATACGGGTCGATCGCCATTGCCTGAAACGCACGTCCGTTTTTGGGATCGACTGTCTGAAAGACTTGAACGCGGCTGTATTCGGTGTCGATGTCATGCAAATTGCTTGCCCGAAACAGGGAATATGAGCTAATTTCGCTGCCCGCGATACCGAGAACGAACAAGGTCAGGACGATAAAGCTGGTTCGAGTAAATACGAATGGAGCCAGCAAAATGCTGAGGGCGAAGAGCGTTCCGGCGATCAGATAAAGCGTCCGCGTGCTGCCGACAAACGGTATCAGCAGGAATCCGGCGGCAAACGTACCGGCGATGCTGCCGACGGTCGAAAGTGCGTAGAGGCGGCCGACCGTTTTGCCCGAATCGGCCAGTGCCGACATTCGGAGCTTGACCGCAAACGGTGTGACGAAACCAAGCAGAACGCTCGCGGGGGCAAAAAGCAGAAGCGCCGCGATGACGGATTTGAAGCCGAGGCCGATGTTTGCGGCACCAATCATCGATAGGATAACGTCCTTTAACAATATCATCAGCGACACGGCCCCGCCCGCCATAAATATTGCCGATGCCAGGATTTTTATATCGGGTTTTTTGTCCGCACTGCGGCCGCCAATCCAATATCCGGCGCTCAGCGAGGCAAGGATCACGCCGATGAGGCTGGTCCATACATATGTCGATGTCCCGATGAACGGCGATACGATTCGCGAGCCAATGATCTCATAAACCATTACCAATGCACCGCAGACGAAAACGGTAGTTTCGAGCGCGAAGCGATTGACGAATTTTGCCGTTCTCCTTTGTTCTGTCGGCATAAAGATTTAAACCGTCGAATCCGCATTCTGTTGGACAACATCTTACTTGCTTATAAAAAAACACGAATAAGCCGAAGCCCTATCGTGTTTTTTCTGTGGGAATTCAATATTACAAAGCCTTTACTTCGTAAACGTTCTATTCTTCAACTAGCTGTTACGGTTTTGTTCTCGCCGGTGTCGTTTACGAATGTCAGCCAGACCGCACCGTTCGGGGCGGGGCGTTCGGCAAGGATGATCTTGAAAAATTCGTCCTGCAGACGCTTGGTTATATCACCGCGTTTGCCGCTGCCGACTGGTATTCGGTCGACCGATCTAATCGGGCTGATCTCCGCGGCAGTTCCGGTAAAGAAAAGCTCATCCGCAATATACAATGCTGAACGCTGGATAGTGGTCTCGATCACCTCGATTCCCATTTCGCGGGCGATGTGAATCACCGAATCGCGGGTTATGCCCGGCAGTATCGCCGCACCAAGCGGAGGCGTGACGAGCTTGCCGTTGTTGACAAGAAATATATTCTCACCCGAACCTTCGGACACATAGCCGCGATCGTCGAGAGCTATGCCCTCGGCAAACCCGCCAAGTTTGGCCTCCATTTTGATAAGCTGCGAATTCATGTAATTCGCACCGGCCTTAGCCATTGTCGGAAGCGAATTTGAGGTGATCCGCGTCCAGCTTGAAACGCAGACATCGATACCGCTTTCGATCGCTTCCTCGCCGAGATATTTTCCCCATTCCCATGCGGCAATATACGATTCGACAGGATTATTTAACGGATACACGCCAAAGGCGGGCTTGTCCTCATCCAACCCGCGGAATATTACCGGGCGAAGATAGCATTCGTCCAGGCCGCTCTGCCGGATAAGCTCTAGGGTCGCTTCGCAAAACTGTTCACGCGAAAACTGCGAATCCATGCGGTAGATCTTTGCCGAATTGACCAAACGCTGCATGTGCTCGGTCAAACGAAACACGGCCGATCCCTGCGTTGTGTTGTAGCAGCGAATCCCTTCAAAAACGCTCGAGCCATAATTTACAACGTGCGACATCACATGGATGCGGGCGTCATCCCAGTCGATAAGCTCGCCATTCTTCCATACCTTTGGTGAAATTTTCATCGTTATCCGTTCTCTCCCGCATCGGACTGTCTAGCCCCTAAATCTGTCGGTCAAAAGACCCGAACTCAAATGCAAAGCATAGTATATAAAAGCCGCTTCCGCAATTTTGCCGGGCCGTTATAAAAACGAAAAAGGCGGGAATTCACCCGCCCTTCCGATCTCGATAAAACGACCCTATAAAAACGACAACCGGGGTGCCGTGTCATCAAGCCGTGATTCAAAAAGCACACCGCCTACGTTTATTATAACGATTACCGGTTGATCACCCGCACCGTTCAGGCTTGGCGGCACCGTAAAGTCAATAGTATAGACGCCCGGTTCCACTAAAATGCCGCCCGTTAATATCTGCCCACCCTGCAGGGGAATAGTAACACCACCTATTCGGATAGATATAACTTGAGCCGTAGCATTTGCCACGCCAGTGACACGAAGCCTCAAAACAGTCGGCACGCGCACGCCGCCCCTGACTCTGACCGTCGTTACGGTAAACGGCTCGGTCGTCGGCACGCGGTTTGTAACATTTGTCGCTAATGCACGCCCGCCGGGACCGGGAAGCGGTAAATTAGGAAATATATCCGGCCTTGTCGGCACTATCGTAAGGTCGCCCCTTATCTCGGTTCCGTTGTTGTTTACAACAACCTGGTAAACAGTTCCCGCAGCCGTACTGCTTATAAAAGGTGGAGCAACGAAGACAATCTGTCCGTTTGCTACCGATCTCAGGCCGCACGCAATACCGTTTATCGATAAAGTCACGCCGCTTAACTGGATAGGCAGGGTAAAACTCCTTTGAAGCGAGCCTGCCACGTTACGGGCCACTACCGGCGGATTGCCCGCGGCGCTGTAATTCAAAACCGCCAAAATTCCAGGCGAGAGCCCGAGCACGGACGAAGGCGTAACCGGCGTCGGTGAAGGCGTTGGCGACGGCGTCGGAGTTGGGGTGCCGCCCGGTGGTGTTGGTGTCGGCGTCGGTGTCGGAGTGGGCGTCGGAGTAGGCGTTGGCGTCGCAGTCGGGCTGGGTGTCGGCGTCGGCGTCGCGGAGACGGGCAGGAGCGATGCTCCCGTAAAGAAATTGAGCGTCGCCGTCGTCGCTGGATTTGTGACTGCCGGCTTAATCAGATAGTAAACTTCTGACTGAAGGTCGGAATTCCCCGTACCAAGTTCTGTCAATGCAAGATTGAATGAGAATCGCTCCGACGAATCGCTCGGCAGGGGCTGCGTCGAAGCCAGGAACGAGTTCGAGATTGGGAATTTCGTAAGCCTCGAGAAGGTTGCGCTTCCTCCCGAAACATTTAGCGGATAAGAATATATCTGCGTCGGGCGGGCCACGTCCGGATTCAAGCCGTCTGCGGCCGTCGTCGGAATCGTTCCATCAGGCTTAATATTCTGTCGCGTTTCAAGCAGCATTGTGCTCGGCGTACCGCTCAAATCGTTATCAGTAAATCCGGGATAATGCTGGACGTCCCCCCCTGACGCTCCCGCGTCAGCCGTGCTTCGCGGCCCGATCTGTCTGAAACTATTGTTCACGGCGTCGTAAAGATAAAGCGCAAACGAGGTCTGATTCGCACCCGGAGGCGTCGCCGCCAAGTCTGAGTAAGAGTCAAAAGCAATGTAACGCCCGTCGCGGCTCATGCGCTCACCGAGATCAAGGACATTGACCGGATCGCCCGGATTCAGCGGCGTGGTAGTCGTGACCTGCTTCTTTATCGTTGCCGTGGTCGGATTTCCGCCTATCAGGTCGGCAAAGAAGATCTCTTCATTCCGGCTCGATGCCGGATTGCCGCCAGTTGTCATTCCAATTATCGGCCCGTCGCCCGTGCTGGCAAAAACCACGCGAGAGCCACTACCGGAGATCGTAGGATTCTTATTGTATATAGGGTCCGTGATCGGCCCGCGAATCGTCTTGGTAACCTGATTCAGAGTCGCCGAAGCACGCAGGTAAGTAAAAATCTCGTCGTTATCTTCCAGAGGAAAGAGGTTGCCCACAGCGGGCACGAGATTTCTCGTCGAAGCAAAAGCGATCACGCTTCCGTCGTCACTTATCGAGACATCATGGTTATCGTCCGCGACAAACGCTCCCGAGGTCGAGCTTGCCGGCTGCGGCAATCTGCTCGGCGGAGTATTTGTGACCAATGTGAAATTTCCGCCACTAAGATTAGTTAAAGCAAGATCGTCACCCGCCGTCAGATCGGCCGGACCATAAGCTGGAATCTCATACAGCCACATTTCCAGATTGCCGTCTCGCGTTAGAGCGTTGTCCGGGGGCGTTGGAGTAGGGCTGGGCGTTGGCGCAGGACTTGGCGTTGGCGTTGGCGTCGGCGGAGTAACAATAATTGGGGTGGGTGAAGGCGTCGGAATAGCCGCCAGGGTATTTCCGTCGAAGCTTCCCGGGTTTGTCGAATCGGGAACAGCCTGTGTCGAGATCGTAGCATTCGAGCTGAACGCGATCCACCTGCCGTCGTTGCTGATAACAGGGCGCTTATTGGCGATTTCGACACGAATATTGCTGAATATTGTACCGAGAGACGGATCTATCAGCATACTCCTGGTATCGGTGATCTGGAATATCCGGCGTTGAGCAAAATCCCACAGAAAGATCTCCACATTTCCATCCTCGTTTCGCGGATTTTCGGTAGCAAGATTCCCGCGCGATTCGAAAACGACAAAGCGGCCGTCACCGCTGGTTCCTCCTGCAAACGATTCGGCTCCTGAGGAAGTGAACTGCCCAATAACCGTATTGGGCTGAGGTATCGGCGTTGGCGTTGGCGTCGGCGTTTGGGCCAATGCCGCGGAACAGAGTAAAAATAAGATAGTAACCGTTAAAAATAAAGACAAGCGAAACGTCACAAACTCCTCCCAGTGATGTCGAATAATTAACACCGACCGCAGTGTAAAATGTTAGAAATTTAACTCAAGCACAAAACATTGCATTTTAAAGATAAAAAATGCGTTCTGCAACCAACTGACAGATAAAGTTAATTTCCGTCCGTGAAAAACAACCCTTTTGATGCACTCTTCGTCGCAAAGGGTTGTCATTTTACAATTTGACCGTTACGTTTAACACTAATCTTCGGGCAAATACACTTTAATCGCCGATGGCCAGTGAATACAAAATAATGATAGTTGCCGGCGAGGCGTCGGGCGATGCTCATGCCGCAAAGCTTGTTCAGTCTATGCGGGATGCGTCACCTGATACGCAATTCGCCTTTTTCGGCTCCGCGGGCATACGAATGCGTGCAGCGGGTGTCGAAGCCATTGTAAATGCGGATGATCTTGCGATCATGGGGTTGCCAGAAATAGCAAGAGCTCTGCCAATGTTTCTTAAAGCTTTTCGCGATCTCAAGGCGGCCGCACTCGCCAGAAAGGCCGACGCCGTTATTCTCGTAGATTTTCCGGAATTCAATCTGAAACTCGCCAAGGCCTTAAAACGAAAGGGCTTAAAAGTGATCTACTATATCTCGCCGCAGCTTTGGGGCTGGCGCAAATACCGACGTAGAACGATTCGCAACCACGTCGATCTGCTTCTGACAATTCTGCCGTTTGAAAAAGACTGGTACGCAAAACGAGGAATTTCGAATGTCTTATATGTGGGAAATCCTTCGGCGATGGAAGTTCGGGCCGATCTGTCAAAAGAAGAGTTTTGTCAAAAGCATGGGTTTGATCCGGAGCGAAAAATTGTCGCACTATTGCCCGGCAGCCGTCACAAAGAAATTACCCGAATTCTACCGTTAATGCTGGAAACGGTGGCGATGATGGCCGAACGCGATGAAAAACTGCAGTTTGCGATCGCGCTTGCTTCAGTGCGGAACGCCGAAGAGGTTGAACAAGCATGTTTGAAAGCCGAACGTTCCGAACTGCGTTTGCCGCCTGCACTGATTACGATCCATGACGAAACATACAACACCCTCAACGCCGCAGACGCCGCCGCAGTAACCAGCGGCACAGCCACACTCGAAACCGGAATTATAGGAACGCCAATGGCGATCGTATACAAAACGTCGACCTTCAATTACAAAGTGATCCGTCCATTGATCAACGTGGAACATTTCGGGCTAATCAACCTAATCGCCGGCGATCGTATTGTAAAGGAGATGATCCAGGACGATTTCACACCAAAATATCTTGCCGAAGAGCTTTTCAGGCTTCTCGAACCGGGCGTAAATGCCAGCGTGCGTTTAAAATTAAAAGATGCGGCGGAAAGGCTGGGCCACGGCGGGGCCTCGGAACGGGCGGCCGAAGCTGTCCTGGATTTAATACGTTAAGATCTATTTCTAATTTCAAGCTCCGCAATCCGGTTTTTCAACTCCTTCACTTCTGCCTTGAGCCGTTCGATCCCCTTAAGATGTGCGTTTTGACGCTTATATTCGTCCAGCGGTTGGATAGGTGTACCCCACCAAACGCCAGGCCGGACGATCTTTCCGGGCAGAATTCCGGCCTGAGAGCCGATAACTGCACCGCTCTGAACCCGAACGTGATCACCAATGCCGACCTGGCCGCCGATGACACAATCATCTTCGATAACAACGCTGCCTGAAATGCCGGTCTGAGCGGCGATAACGCAGCGTTTGCCGATATCTACGTTATGCCCTACCTGAACTAAGTTGTCGATTTTTGTGCCTTCGCCGATACGCGTTACGCCCAGAGCTCCGCGATCGACGCACGAGTTAGCGCCAATCTCAACATTGTCTTCTATAACCGCCGTGCCGATTTGCGGGAATTTGATAAGTTCCCCTGATGGGTTATTAGGAGCGTCTCTAACATATCCAAAACCGTCGGCACC